>JALWPC010000095.1 GCA_026995265.1 Paracoccaceae bacterium | reverse complement strand
CCCATTTCCATATGCGCCGCCAACTCGCGGCGGATAATCTGCGCCCCGATTTCCTCCTCGGGGCAGAGCACCGTCAGCCGTTTGATAAAATTCTCAAGCTCGCGCACATTGCCGGCCCAAACATGGCTGCGCAGGTGGTCCAGCGCCTCGGGGGTGATGGTTTTCAGCGGCAGGCCCTCTTTGGCAGATTCGGCCAGAAAGTGCCGCGCGAGGTCGGGAATGTCTTCAAGCCTTTCGGCCAGGCGGGGCAGGCGTATGGGCACCACATTGAGCCGGAAAAACAGGTCTTCTCTAAATTTACCTTCAGAAACAAGGTTTTGCAAATCATGTTTGGTAGAGGCAATCACACGCACATCATCGGCCCCTTGCCCTTGCAACACCCGAAGCAGACGCATTTGCGCATCCAGTGGCATGTCGTCCACATTGTCCAAAAACAAGGTGCCACCAAAGGCTGCGTTATAGAGCCCTGTGCCGTTTTTTCCGCTTCCAAACAGTTCCCGCTCGATCATTTCCGGCGGGGTGGCGGCCAAATTGATCGAAACAAACGGAGCCGATTTTCGCTGGGAAAAGCTGTGCAGGGTGCGCGCCACAATCTCTTTTCCGGTGCCGGAATCGCCAAATATCATCACGCCCAAATCGGTGTGGGTGAGGCGCGCCAACACCCGGTAAACCTCCTGCATCATCGGCGAATGGCCAACCAGGGGGAGCCGCTCGGACTCTACCTTGGGTTTTGCTAGAGGGTGCGCCTGTTTGGTGGCTTTATTGACCAGTGCCAGAAAGGCCGAGAGGTCAAACGGCTTGGGCATATAGTCAAACGCCCCCGCCTCTGAGGCCCGCACCGCCGTGGTGACGGTATTTTGCGCCGACATCACAATCACCGGCAAATCAGGGCGGGTTTTGATGATTTTGGGCAGCAGGTCGAGCGCGTCGCCGTCGGGCATCATGACGTCGGAAACCACCACATCGCCCTCACCCTCTTCCACCCATTTCCACAGGGTCGAAAGGTTGCCTGTGGCCCGCACCCGGCAGCCCGCCCGCGTCAGCGCCTGGCTCAAAACCGTGCGGATCGAGCGGTCATCATCGGCTACCAAAATTGTCCCGTCCATCTAGCGCGCCTCCTTCCAGACCGGCAGCAAAAGCCGGAACTCGGTGCCACCCGCATCCGATTTGCAGTCCACCACCCCGCCATGGTCCGCCATGATTTTAGAGACCAGCGAGAGCCCCAGCCCCGTGCCGCTGGCCTTGGTGCTCACGAAGGGCTCAAATACGTCATCCAGAATGCTGGCGGCAATCCCCGGCCCGTTATCCCTGACGCTGATTTCGATCGGCAGGCTCTGGCGGCGCTTGCCGGGCAGCGAGAGCTTCACTCCCGGGCGATAGGCGGTTTTCAAGGTGATCACTCCGCCCTCCGGCACCGCCTCGGCGGCGTTTTTTAGAAGGTTTACAACAACTTGCATAAGCTGCTCGGCGCTTCCTGCGGTGGGGGGAATGGAAGGGTCAAACACCTCCTTGAAGCGCATATGGGCGGCAAAACCGGCCGCCGCCGCCCGCTTGGCGCGGTCGATAATATCGTGGATATTCACCGGCTCCACCGCCACCGGCCCCATCTCGCCGAAAGCCTCCACACGGTTCACCAGTTCGCCAATGCGCTTGGCCTCGTCCTCGATCACCCTGGTAAGCTCGCGGTCTTCGGCGCTCAAACCGCTACTCAACAACTGCGCCGCGCCGGAGATTCCGGCCAGCGGGTTGCGGATCTCGTGGGCCAGCATCGCCGCCATGCCCGCGACTGATCGCGCCGCGTGGCGGTGGGACATGGAGCGGTCCATCTTGTCGGCAATCGAGCGCGGATGCAGCATCAGCAGCACCTCGCCCTCGCCCAGCCGTGTGGCCTGCACATTGGCCACGCCCCG
>JALWPC010000094.1 GCA_026995265.1 Paracoccaceae bacterium | reverse complement strand
GATGTTGCTCTGCCCAATCGCCGCCACCGCGCCGACATACATGGACAGCACCGCCAGGAAGGCCAGAATTTGCTGCCAGTCATGGACAGACCCGCCAAAGGCGTCAAACAGAATGCGGGCAATCATCACCGCCGCCGCCACCTTGGGCGCAGTGGCAAACAGCGCGGTTACTGGCGTGGGCGAGCCCTCGTAAACATCCGGTGTCCACATATGGAACGGCGCGGCGGAGACCTTGAAGGCCATACCGGACACAATAAACACAAGGCCAAACAGCGCGCCCAGCGGCAGCCCCTCGGCCTTGATCACATCGGTAATGCTGGCAAAGCCCAGCGCGCCGGTATAGCCATAAACCAGTGACATGCCGTAAAGCAGCACGCCCGAGGAAATCGCCCCCAGCACGAAATATTTCAGGCCCGCCTCGGAAGACCTAAGCGAATCCCGGTTAAACGCCGCGATCACGTAAAGCGCCAGCGATTGCAGCTCCAAGCCCATGTATAGCGCCATCATATTGCCCGCCGAGACCATCATCATCATGCCGACCATCGCCAGCGCGATCAGCACCGGAAACTCGAATTTCAGCAGCCTGGCGCGGGCAAGGTAGGGCTTGGAGAGCCCCAAAACCGCCGCGCCAGACCACAGCATGGTGACCTTGGCAAAGCGCCCGAAAGCGTCGTTGATAAACATACCGCCGAAAGCCGCATCACTGCCGCGCCCGGCCATGGCAATCCACGCCCCCACGGCCACAAACAGCCCCGTGACCAGCCACAGCGCCTGCCCGCCGATCTCGCGCCTGGTGAACACGCCCCACATCAGCACGGCCATGGCAACGCCCACAATCACCAGCTCGGGCAGGATTACGTTCATATCAGTGCCTATCATCTTTCCGCCCACCTAATGCGAGGCCACGGCCTGCGCTGCATCCAGCAGCCCCGCCGTCGCGTCGTTGAAATTCACCATCAGCGCATCCACGCTTGGCCCGATAATATCGAGCACAAAGCCCGGATAAATCCCCAGCGCCAGCGTGCCAAGGATCAGCGGCGCGAACAGCAACCGCTCCCGCAGGCTCATGTCCTGGATGCTTTGCAGGCTCTGCTTGATCAGGTCGCCAAAAATGACGCGGCGGTAGAGATAAAGCGCATAGGCCGCCGAGAGGATTACCCCCGTGGTCGCCCCCGCCGCCACCCATGTATTGGCCTGAAACGCCCCCGTGAGCGTCAGGAATTCGCCGACAAAGCCCGAGGTGCCCGGCAGCCCGACATTGGCCATGGTGAAGAACATGACCACCAGCGCATATTTTGGCATCCGCACCGCCAGGCCACCGTAAGCATCAATCTCGCGGGTGTGCATCCGGTCATAGATCACACCAACGCCCATAAACAGCGCACCGGAGATAAACCCGTGGCTGATCATCTGGAAAATCGCCCCGTCCAGCCCCTGCTTGTTAAAGGTAAAGGTGCCCATGGTCACAAAGCCCATATGGGCAATGGAGCTATAGGCCACCAGCTTTTTCATATCTTCCTGCACCAAGGCCACCAGCGAGGTGTAGATAATGGCGATCACCGACAGCGCAAAGATGAAATCCTGCATATGCACCGAGGCCACGGGGAACATCGGCAGGCTGAACCGCAAAAAGCCATAGCCCCCCATTTTCAGCATGATCGCCGCCAGAATAATCGAGCCCGCCGTGGGCGCCTGCACGTGGGCATCGGGCAGCCATGTATGCACCGGCCACATGGGCATTTTCACCGCGAAACTGGCGAAAAACGCCAGGAACATCAGGGTTTGCGCCCCGCCCACCACGCTGACACCCAGCACGGAGAAGGTGTCGGCGCTGAAGCTGTGATGCATCAGGGTGGGAATGTCGGTAGTGCCCGCATCATACCACATGGCGATCATCGCCACCAGCATCAG
>JALWPC010000093.1 GCA_026995265.1 Paracoccaceae bacterium | reverse complement strand
GTGTCAAGTACCCAAAATTAGTACCAGTTACAAAGAGAGACCTTCTGGCTGGAATTGAGTGGCAAACTGACAAGGGGATAGCCCTTTCAGGGCTTCATGAGGGCGTTCCCGGTTATACATTTGCAGCCATTGTTCGGTAATTGTGCGTACCTCCTCCAGTGAGTGAAATTCATAAGCGTCCAAAACATCTTGTCGGTATGTGCGGTTGAAGCGTTCAATGTAACCATTTTGGGCAGGTTTACCCGGTTGAATGTGTAGCAGCTGAATCTGACGTTGGGCAGCCCAACGCGCCAGGTGCTGTGAGATGAACTCGGGTCCGTTGTCCATGCGAATCCGCTGGGGCTTGCCGTGCCAGGCCATGACCGCGTCCAACACGCGGGTCACACGCTCGGCGGGCAAGGAAACATCTACTTCTATCCACAAGGCTTCACGATTGAAGTCATCCAGAATGTTCAGGGTACGAAAAGCGCGCCCAGAGGTCAAGGCATCGCTCATGAAGTCTAGCGACCAGGTCTGGTTCCGCCGCTGCGGCTGTTCCAGCGGCACCGCCGCACGTTTGGATAGTCGTTTTCGCCGTTTAGAACGCAAATGCAGCTTTTCCTGCCGGTAAATGCGGGCAATACGTTTGTGATTCCAGCCATAGCCCCGGTTGCGCAGCCAGTCCGTCATTTTCTTCTGTCCCCAACTGGGGTGGCGGACGGCAAGTTCATGCAATTTCCGGGCGATGACTTGGTTTTCTTCGGCTTGTTTCGGAATATAACGGTAGCTGCTGCGACTAAGGCCAACCAGACGGCAGGCACGTCGTTCGCTCAAGCCACGATGCATGGCTTGCCGCGCCAGTTGCCGCCGACCGGTTGGCTTCAGTCTTTTTTTTCCAGCAGATCCTTCAGGATTTCGTGTTCCAGACTCAAATTGGCGTACATTTGTTTCAGGCGTCGGTTTTCTTCTTCCAGCGCTTTCAGGCGTTGTACCGCTGCAACGTCCATGCCGCCGTATTTGGCGCGCCAGCGATAGAAGGCGCTTTGGCTGAACCCGTATTTACGGGATAACTCGGTGACCGGCACCCCGGCTTCTGCTTCTTGCAGAATGCGGACGATCTGGCTTTCACTGTATTTTTTTCGTTTCATCGGATGCTCTCCTGTGTTTATTTTGCCAGATTTCTCTCTTTCCGTTTGGTACTATTTTAGGGGTACCTTACCTCTTTTTTTGCAGGTGTTTCCAACAACCTTTTAGTACTCCCTTCTTTCGCCGCGCTTTGAAAGCGTGCGGGAAGATGATATAGTTAACGCAAGCTGCGGATACCGCTCCTGTCATTTCGAGCCGCTGCGCGGCGAGAAATCTTTCCAAAATTTGGGGCAAGATTTCTCCCTTCGGTCGAAATGACATGCCTGAGAATATCCGCAAATCGTTGACTGAGTAAAACCAAAGGTATTTCCCGATTCATAAAAATGTTTGCGATGTCATTGCGAGCGCCCGCAGGAAGCGAAGCAATCCCTTGCATGGGAATGCGGGAGATGGCTTCGGGCGCTTCGCGCCCTCGCCATGACAGACGTCATCTCATCTCTGAATAAACCTCCATGCTCACCCCCGACGATTTCATCCGCCTCCCCTACACGCCCGATTTGACGCAAGGCGGCGTCGCCTATGCCTGCCGCTCCCTGCATTACACCTACAACCGAATGGGAGGCTCGCTCTCGAAACGCCTGCGGAGAATCGCGGGCGGCATCGCGGTGGAACTCGCGTTTCGGCGGTATCTTTTGGATAACGGCATCCCCTTCGAAACCGAAGGACGCACGCCTTTCACTGCTCCGGATAAATATGACATCTCCCTCGGCGGACGCCGCTGCGACATCAAAAGTTTCCTGCTCACGCACCGCGAGCAAATCCTCGCGCTCCGCCGCGAACCGGAACGC
>JALWPC010000092.1 GCA_026995265.1 Paracoccaceae bacterium | reverse complement strand
CGTATCATGAGACTCAACCAGCTTGTTAATCTGCTCGGAAAAGACCACCCACCTATCAGCCGGAAAAAAGGCCGCAGGGGGTTTTCGACTCCTACATTAAGCTCTATACAATGCCTGACAGAAACACTTATAAAAGGGGCAAACCATGCATGTAGGTTTCAAACTTCCGTCCGTAACCTTCCACACGCGCGTGCGCGACGAGAGCATTGGCGGCGACAATCCGTTCAAATGGGAAGACAAAACCACCGACGACTTTTTCAAGGGCAAGCGGGTGATCCTGTTTTCGCTGCCAGGGGCGTTTACGCCGACATGCTCCACTTACCAGCTTCCCGGCTTCGAGAAGGGCGCCGACGAGTTCCGCGCGCTGGGTATTGACGAGATTTATGTGATGTCGGTGAATGATACATTTGTGATGAACAAATGGTCTTGGGATCAGGAACTGAAAAACGTTAAGGTCATCCCCGACGGGGCTGGTGTTTTCACACGCCATATGGGCATGCTGGTGGATAAATCCAACATCGGCTTTGGCATGCGGAGCTGGCGCTATGCGGCGATTGTCAATGATGGCGTGATCGAGGCCTGGTTCCAGGAGCCGGGGATTGAAGACAACCACGGCGATGACCCTTACGGGGAAAGCTCGCCAGAAACGGTAATGGCTTGGCTCAAAGCCAACCAATAAACCAATTGCGCGGGGCTTTGGCTCCGCGCTTTTTATATGGAGGCGGCCATGATTGCGCTCATTCGGGCCGGCGCGGGGCGATGTCGGCGGCATGGCGGGCGGCAATCACCGGAAAACGGGTAGCCTCAAGGCAAGTCAGGTTTTTTAGCTGGCGTTGAAGGGGGGAAGGCCTCGCATATTTCGGGTTATCGGTTGAAGTCATGACGCTGGTGAACAGGGAAACATCCAGACCCGAACAGAATTTTGTTTTCGACAAATATAAACACCCGTTCATACTATGTCGCTTCTGGGGAGCAAATTTATGGCGGGCTGGAAGCTGGTCCAAAGGCCTGCACCCCTGGCGCTAGAAATTTGGGGATTATTGTATTTGCAGGTGGCCGGCGGGGCTCCAAATATGTGGTGCCGAAGGTCGGCATAACCTAAGATTGAGTGTCAAGGACTGCCGCGCAGACAAGGACTGTCGCGTAGATTGGGAAAGATGCACAACCGCGCTTGACTCTCTCTTTCAAACCACTATAACCCGCCCATCCGGTGCCGCAAGGCTCCGGTCATTTGGTGTTTGTGGACCCCGCAAGGGGAAGCCTGTCATTCGGCAATAAGGCCGGATTAGGAAAGCACCTTTCACATCCCTTCGGGGAGCTATGAGAGGACCCAGCTCGTGACGAAACGTACAGCTGCCAAGTATAAAATTGATCGCCGCATGGGTGAAAACATTTGGGGCCGCCCCAAATCCCCCGTCAACCGCCGCGAATATGGCCCGGGCCAGCACGGTCAGGGCCGCAAGCAGAAGCTTTCGGATTTCGGCACGCAATTGCGCGCCAAGCAAAAGCTCAAGGGCTATTACGGCGATGTGACAGAAAAACAATTCCGCCGGATCTTTGCGGATGCCGAACGCATCAAGGGTGATACCGGTGCCAACCTGATTGGCCTGCTGGAGCGCCGTCTGGATGCGGTCGTTTACCGTGCCAAATTCGTGCCGACCGTGTTTGCCGCTCGCCAGTTTGTCAACCACGGCCACGTAACCGTGAACGGCAAGCGGGTGAATATCCCCTCTTACCGCGTGAAAGAGGGTGACGTGATCGCCGTGCGTGAAAAATCCCGCCAGATGGGTCTGGTGCTGGAGGCCATTGCTTCGCCAGAGCGCGATACGCCGGAATATCTGAACGTGGATCACAGCAAGCTGACCTGCGAATTCCTGCGCACACCAACGCTTTCGGATGTGCCATATCCGGTGGT
>JALWPC010000091.1 GCA_026995265.1 Paracoccaceae bacterium | reverse complement strand
GAGGAATTATTCATTAAAGTAGGAGAGCAGATAGGTATGAGAATTAAGATGGAAGGTGAGGCTAAGATAGGAAATAATTGGTATGATACTCACTAGAAAGGAGAGAAAGTAATGAATGAGACAAACCCACAGGAGCTTATGAAAGCTATAGAGATATTTAAGAATAGGTATGGGATTAAAACACCATTAGATATGTTTAAACTAGATGAAATAATTGAAGAGCTTAGAACAGAAGCTAATAAATCTAAAAGAAAAGGGAGAAAGAAATAATGAATAACTGGGTAGAAGAAGTAATGATGTGGAATGAAGATAGAGATAACTTAAACTATAGCCCTAGCCTGGAGTATAGTATGTTAGATGAGGAACTAGAAGAGTATATGGAAGCTGGTATTACAGATGATATTGTAGGACAAGCAGATGCACTAATTGACATAATTATTGTTGCTACAGGAGCACTTTATAAACTTCTTGATGGGAATAAACAAAAGTTTGATGATTGTATGCTTACAGTTACAGCAGCTAATAACTTGAAACCTGTTGATAAAGTTAATGGTAAGATTGTAAAAGGAGATAAATATATAGCTCCTGAACCTATGATTGAGGAAATCCTATGCAAGTAAAACTAATTAATACACCAGTATTAGACTATGTAGATTGGGCTATAGGTGAGTGCTATGATAAAGGTTGTTACTTAGATACAGAAAAAAGAGATAAGAGAATAGAAAGAGTAGCATTAAAGAATCAACATTCATCTGTATTAGAGTTTGTAGAATATGTATTTGAGATAGAGGCATCTACTAAAGTACTACTTGAAATGACCCGCCATAGAATGGCTTCTTATGCTTGTAAGTCTAGTAGATACACACTCAATAAAGGTGAGATTATTATGGAGCCTACAGGTCATGAGCTTATTGATAGAGAATTATATACTTGGGGTAAGAAGATAGAGAGATATGTTAATGATGGTGTATCTAATGAGATTACTAGTTTAATGTTACCCCAAGCATATCAATATAGATGGGTAGCTAAGTTTAATGGTAGAAGTTTACTAAACTTTCTAGAACTGAGAAGAGCTAAGAGTGCTCATTATCACATCAGAGAAGTAGCACAAGCTATGTATGATTGTATTCCTAACCCTCATAAATACATATTTAATAAGTCAATCAAAGATTGAGTCTAAATTTTTAATTTAAAGGAGAGAAAATAATGATAAAAATAGAAGAACCTTGTATAAAAGAAGTATTTATTGCAGAAGATGGTACAAGATTTGATACTGAAGCAGCATGTGAAATATATGAATTAAGAAGTAAGCTACAACCAGTATGGGTTATATATAAAGAAAGTGTATTTGGTGCCCAAAGAAATATAAGAGTATATTCCTCAAAAGAGGAAGCTGAAAAATCATTACAGGAAATACCTAAATATCAGAGAGATAATTTTAAAGTAGAATTACTCTATATAGACGAATTTGTAAGGAGAGAGACTAATGAATGAGTATAGAATGGCTAAGGAAGGTGAGGTATGTTATGATAGTACTATAAGTCCAGCAGCTAATGTAAGTAAACAGGTAGCAGGTAACCATTATCAGCTACCTATTGAACCTTGGGACTATATTACTAGGAATAAATTAGGATATCTAGAAGGTAATATTATTAAGTATATTAGTAGATATAAAAGAAAGAATGGGATAGAAGATTTACATAAAGCTATGCACTATCTAGAGAAACTTATAGAAGAGGAGAGTAAGTAATGGGGAGAAAGATACAAGATGATTGGATGATTAGTACATATAGACCTAAGGACTGTGACTTTAGTGTAACAGATATTACTATGCCATCAGCTCAATTATGGGCTAAGGCTCATACTAAGTATGAAGAAGATAAACAAAATAAGTCAGTAGGTTTTAAGTCTTTTCTAG
>JALWPC010000090.1 GCA_026995265.1 Paracoccaceae bacterium | reverse complement strand
TCGGAGTAGACGGCCTCGGAAGGGGCATCCCCCTTTTGGTGGGTTCTGGTAATCATGGCGCGAGTTTTACAGGGTCACCGAATAGGGTAAAGGCCTGATTTTGCACCATAACTACTAACCTAGGTTAGTAGTTATGGTTGAGCGCGAAATAATGCTGCAATATCAAACTATTAAGGTGATTTCGTTAGAAAAACCCACGCAAAAAAATCACAACACCCCAGAGCAGCAACCCCAATCCGGAGGCGAAATCGAGCCAGCGCAGGGCGGGGGGTGGCAGGCGGTGTTTGAGCCGGCTCGCCGCGCCCGCCAGCAGCAGCCACCACAGGAACGAGCCGATGAACACCCCGAGCACCAAAAGGTAAGGGCCTGCCGTGCTCGCCGTGCCAAGGGCGGCGATCATGCCGATGAAGGCGAGGACCGTCATCGGGTTGGTCAGCGTGAGCGTATAGGTGCCAAGCCACGCCGCCAGCAGCCCGCCCGTGGGGCTGGCGATTTCGGATTTCCCCGCGGGCTTGAAGAAACTGCGCAGGCCAAGAAGGCCAAGCACCATGATCAGCAGCCCGCCGCCGATTCGCAACGGTTCAGCGTAAGCCAGCACCCCCGAAAGCCCCAGCCCCAGCGCCACCAGCAGGCCATAGCTGGCATCGGCGGTGGCGGCCCCAAGGCCGGTGGCGAGGCCGAACGCAAAACCGTCTTTCAGGCTGCGTTTTATGCACAGCACCCCGATGGGGCCAACGGGCATGGCGACGGCAAAGCCCGCCGCAAGGCCGCTCAGAAGGGCGCTCATGACAGGTGCGGCAGGGTTGGCAGGGCAGGCATTTAATCCCCCAATACGAAAACCCGATTAGGGTGCAATTCTCCGGCTTTGTAAACCCCGATGGCAACGGGGCGCCCCTCAAAAGAGGCCCAGCATTCCTCGCCATAGTCCACATCGGCGGCCAGCACCAGCCCCGGATTGCCATTGCGCAGGCGCGCCGCGCCCTCGGGCGTGCAGGGGAGTTCCTCCAGGTCGTTCAGCCCCGCTTCCAGCGGCAGCAGAAAGGCGTCCAGCGCGCGGTCTTTGGCCAGTTCGTCGAGCTTTTCAAAGGGGATGGAATCCGCGATCTCGAATGGCCCCGCCCAGAGGCGGCGGAGCTGCACCACATGGCCATAACAGCCCAGCGCTTCGCCAAGGTCTCGCGCAATCGAGCGCACATAGCCGCCCTTGCCGCACACCATGTCCAGCACCGCGTGGTCTTTGTCCGGCATGTCGATCAGCTCAAGGCTTTCCACGAATAAAGGCCGCGCCTTCAGCGCCATGTCCTCACCATCCCGCGCCCGCTTATAGGCACGCTCGCCGTCCACCTTGACGGCGGAAAACTGCGGCGGCACCTGCATGATGTCACCCGTGAAGGCCGGCAGCGCGGCGCGGATGTCCTCGGCGCTCGGGCGGGTGTCGCTGGTTGCAATCACCTCGCCCTCGCCGTCATCGGTGTTGGTGGCCTGCCCGAGGCGCAGGGTAAAACGGTAGGCTTTCAGCGAATCGGTGACATAGGGCACGGTCTTGGTGGCCTCGCCAAAGGCAATGGCCAGCACGCCGGTGGCCTCGGGGTCCAGGGTGCCCGCATGGCCCGCCTTTTGGGCGTCAAACGCCCATTTGGCCTTGTTGACCACGGCGCTGGAGGTCATGCCGAGGGGTTTGTCTATCACCAGCCAGCCGTTGAGCGGGCGGCCTTTTTTGCGTCTTGCCATGTGAGGGTCCTAAAGCTCGATTGCGGGCGGGTGGCCCAGCATATCCCATCCGGTTTTCACAAGGTCATACAGCTCTATATCCTCGGGGTAAAGGGCGGCAATATCGGCATAAAGCGCGGGGGTGAGGATTTCCTCTGCGGCCACCGCACGCGGGGTGCGGTTGCGGTTTTTGACCATATCGAGCGCCGCCTT
>JALWPC010000089.1 GCA_026995265.1 Paracoccaceae bacterium | reverse complement strand
GTCCACCTCGCCAAGGAATTTTTCGGCTTTGAAACCGAGGCTTTCCCACTGGGCTTTCACCGCGTCGGGCACCGGCTCTACCCCCTCGTAAAACCCCTCCAGCGTCACGCGGCCCTCGTCATCATGCAGGCCCGCCAACAGCCTGGCCAGCACACGGTTCGGGTTGATCGCCGGGCCGCCATACATGCCGGAATGCAGGTCCCGGCTGGCGGCATGGATAGTGAAATCTTCCGCCACCATGCCGCGCAGCATGGTGGTTATCGCAGGCGTTTCGGCATCCCACATGCCGGTATCACATACCAGCGCGTAATCTGCCCGCAACTCGTCGGCGTTCTCTTTCAGGAAAGGAATGAGCGAGGGCGAACCGGATTCCTCCTCGCCTTCCAGCAGGATGGAAATGGAACAGGGCAGGGCGCCCGTCACCGCCTTATATGCGCGGCAGGCCTCGATGAAGGTCATCAACTGGCCTTTATCATCCGAGGCCCCACGGGCGCGAATAACTGTGCCGCCCGCGGTTTCCTCCAGTGCCGGCTCGAAAGGAGGGCGGTCCCAGAGGTCCAGCGGGTCTACCGGTTGCACGTCGTAATGGCCGTAAAACAGGATATGCGGGCCGGGGCCGCTGGCATGGGCCACCACCATCGGGTGGCCGGTGGTATCACGCCGTGCGGCCTCGAAGCCGATGCTTTGCAGGTCCGTCACCAGCCAGTCAGCGGCCTGTTTGCAAGCGGGCTTATAGGCGGGGTCGGTGGAGATACTTTCGATGCGCAGCAGGGCGAACAGGCGCTCCAGCGCCGCGTCTTGATTGTTATCGAGGTGGCTTAGAATTTGGGCAGGCATGAGATTTCCGTAAAAAAAGGCGCTCAAAACGAGCGCCCTGTGTGCAGGGTAATGCGGGCTTAGGTAAACGGGTCGTTACTGCGAAAGCCTGTAAAGATCCGCCGCTCGCAGGCGCGGTGCTGGTTGAGCGTGGCGGAGGTGCCGCGCAGGGAAAACCGCGCAATTTCGATGCCGCGATCATTGCGCAGGTAAAGCGTGATTCCACGAGCCACCTCGGTGAAAAAACGGCTGAGGCTGTCGCTTGGCGGTGTGACTTTTATAAAAATGGCTTTGCCCTGCTTGTAGCCAGAAATATTCCACGGGCCGCGCCGGTCAATTTCAACAATAAAATCCTGTGGCTGCTCGACATCGCCAAAATCCCAACCGCTGTTTTCAAACTGGATGACATAGTCGCCGGTGCTGATAGTCAACATTTTAAACCAATAATCATTGCTATTGGTCGTGCGGCTCTCGCAAGAGATGGTGCCGTCGCTGTAATTGTTTATATCCAGCACCCAATACCCGTGCTGATAAATGGTGTCATAGCTTGTCCAGTTATCCCAGGGAGAGGCCGAGGCTCCGCTGAAAAAAAGGAATGATGATAGAATTGCTGCGGCGGACTTCTTAGCGTATAACATACCAACCTCTTAGAAAAAATTGAAAATCTTTCGTAATTGAATTAAACCCCGAACAGGCCCGCAGGTCAAGAACGGCTGTTAGCGCAGGTTGGTTTTTCTGAATGATTTGGGCGAGTGACCAAAGGTTTCGGTGAAAACGCGGGTGAAATAGGCAGGGGAGGAAAAGCCGAGATCAGCCGCAATCCGGTTGATTTTGGCATCGGTTTCCTTGAGCAGATAGCGTGCCTCTTCCATGGTTTTTTCGCGGATGAACCGGGTGGCGGGCTTGCCGGCGGTTTCGCGGCAAACGCGGGTCAGATGGGTGGGGGTAACGCCAAGGCTTTCGGCATAATCACGCACCGTGTCGTGGCTGGCGTAACGGGCGTTCAGGCGGCTCACAAACCGGCGCATCAGGCGGCGCTTGGCGTTGTCGGTTTCCAGGTCTTTGCGGTTCTTGCTGGTGTCAATCCGGTTGAACAGCACCGCCAGCAGGCC
>JALWPC010000088.1 GCA_026995265.1 Paracoccaceae bacterium | reverse complement strand
GGCGCGATTGGATTCGAACCAACGACCCCCACCATGTCAAGGTGGTGCTCTAACCAACTGAGCTACGCGCCTGAAGTCGTGAACGCTGCATTATAGGGGGCGGGGCAGGCTTGTCAATGCGCCAGTCTCCCGCCCGCCCGGTCAGGGACGGTTTTTCACCGCGTCAACCGCAACCGGGAGTACGTAGGCATTGTATTCCGCCATCCTGGCGTCGATCTGCTGCTTGAGGCGCTTGCGCTCCTCCGGATTGTCCAGGCTGTTGTTGAACGCCTGCATGAGCGTCTCGATTTCCTTGCGCACCTGTTCCGCCTTCGCCCGGTTTTCCTCGAGCAGGGCCTGCCCGTCTTTCGCTGCGGTGTCGTCCGGCGGCAACCCGGGCGAGGGTGCGATGGACTCCGCTGGCGTCCCGGACGAAGGTGCGTCCGTTTCCCCGGTAACGGTGTGCGGCGGTGTTGCCGCCCCTTCCCCCGCATCTTCCCGGGACGCGCGGTCGAGGTAAAGCACCGTCACCAGCACCACCACACTCAGTGCGAATACAATCGAAACCGGTTTACCCATCGTCATACCTTCAGTCACCGATGCTTGATCATACCCTTAAACCGGGACCACGGCCCGGACCAGTTACCAGGTCGCCGTCGCCCCGGTGGTAAACCGGATG
Organism: Paracoccaceae bacterium; assembly: GCA_026995265.1. GTDB lineage: Bacteria > Pseudomonadota > Alphaproteobacteria > Rhodobacterales > Rhodobacteraceae > UBA3077. Next base: position 26,659 of record JALWPC010000088.1, on the reverse strand, counting down.
GCAAGCGGGGTTGTCAGGCGGTTGCCGCCCAGGTCCTCCACGCCTTCCACCCGCAGCGTGTACGCCTGGTTCGACCCCAGCAACTGCGTCGGCACCACCGTCAGCGACCTCCGGTCGCCGCTCAGCGTCACACGCTGCGCCACCGCCACCCCGCCCGCATCCAGCAGGCTCACCTGGCCCGTCCCCAGCGCGCTCAGCGCCTCGTCGAACTGCACCGTCAACCGCACGTTCGTCGGCACGCCCGTCTGACCCTCGACCACCGTCGTCGACACCACCACCGGCGCCGTCACGTCCGCCGCAAAACCCGTCGTGAACGACCGCGAGGTCCCGACACCGTTGCCACCCAGATCCCGCAAACCACCGGCATAGTAAGCGTACCGACGCCCCACCAGCAGCGCGCTGTCCGGCACAATATCAATCCGCCGGCCATCCGCCGACAGACTCACCGTCGCCGGCACCTCGCTGTTGAGCTGCTGGTCGTACAGGTACACGCCCGTCGACGTCACGCTCACCGGATCGATCGGCTCGTCGAACGACCACGCCACCACCGCGTTGGTCGCCACGCCCGTCGCGCCGTTCGGGATCGAACCCGTGACCGTCGGCGCCACAACGTCCGGACCCGCTCCTGTCGTGAACGTGGCGCTGACCGGCACCACCGCGTTGCCCGCCACGTCGGTCGCCCCAGGCACCACCTCCGTCACCGCACGCCCGGCGTCCAGCACGCCCAGCCGACGGTACAGCACCACCCGGTCGTCCTCACTGAACTGCACGTCATACCGGCCCGACCCCTCAAAGCTCAGCGGCGTGATCCGTTCGTCGAAACGCACCGCGTAACGCGGATCCACGCCCACATCCACCGCACCGTCCGGCGGACTCATCGCCAGCACCACCGGCTGACGGTTGTCTTCCACCGCCGCCGCATCCGTCGTGAACGACAGATAGTAGTTCTGCGTGTTGGTGTCACCGTCCGTATCGATAATGTCGCGCAACCGCAGCCGGTACGACGTCCCCGCCGCCAGCAACGCCTGCGGCCGAACCTGCAACACGTAACCGCTCGCGTCCAGGCTCACCGTCACCGGCACCACCGTACCGTCGGCGTTGTTGCGCAACTCGATCAGCGCGCCTCCAAGCCCCGCCGGATCCAGCGGCTCGTTGAACCGCACCCGGATGAACGGGTTCAGCGGAACGTCCGTGCGATAACGGGCCGGCGCGTAAACCGTCGGGTACGCGCCCTGACCCACCAGCGCCGCGCCACCACCCATGTTGAAGTACCCGTCGTAGTCATACACCGCATTCCCCGACAGGTCCGTCGCCAGACTCTCCAGGAACACCTGCACCAGCGCACCCGCGCTGAACGGCACCAGCGGCCGGAACCGAACCGTGCGACCGTCACCCAGCACCTCGACCGTGCCGTCCACCAGCACACCGTCTTCCGACACATGCAGCGCCGACGCCACGCTCGACGCCTCCAGCGCCTCGCTCACGTACAGCACCACCTCGTCCACGCCGCTCCAGTCACGGCTCCCGCTCGCCGGCACCTGGCGCGTCACCCGCGGCCGGCTCGCGTCCGTATCCAACGGCCCCGTCGTGAACGTGCTCACCGCCGGCACCGCACCGTTCCCCGACAGATCCTCCACACCGTCCGTCACCACCACGCTCACCACGCTCGACGCCGGCAACGACGCCGTCAGCGTCACCTGCTGACCGTCCGCCGAACGCGTCACCGTCGGCAAAATCACCGCCCCGTTCGCATACAACGCTATCGTGTTCCGCGTCACCGTCGACGACGCCATCGGCTCGCTGAACGTCAGCTCCACCGTCGTCCCCGGACTCACGCCCACCGCCCCGTCCACCGGCGATACCGCCACCACCGTCGGCGCCGTCGCGTCAACCAGCGACTCCGTCGTGAAGTAATAGGTCCCAAGATACCGGCTGTTCCCCGCCGCATCGCTCACCGTCCGCGACAGACTCACACCATAGCGCACGCCACCCTGCAACGGCGCGTCCGGCGTGAACGTCACCGTGGTACCCGACACCCTGTAGCGGCCACGCACCAGCACCCCGCCTCCGTTCACCGGCGGCGCCGACAACTCGTCAACCACCTCGTCGAACGTCATCACCACCGTCGTGTCGACCGGCACGCCCGTCGCGCCCGACGCCGGCGTGATGCTCACCAGCGACGGACCCGTGGTGTCCGCCACCGCATCCGCCACCGTGCTGAACCGCAGCACATCCCCGCTCAGCGCGTTCCCCGCGTAGTCGCACAGGTTGCTCACCGACACCCGGTACGCCGTCGACGGCAGCAACTCCGCGTCCGGCGTCAGCGTCAGACGCCGACGGTCCGTCGCAATCGCGTAACTCGACGGCACCACCGCGCCACCACTGTCCAGCAACCTCACCGCCGGCGAACAACCATCACCCACCGGCTCGTCCAGCAACAACACCACCCGGCCGTTCACCGGCATCACCGCGCTGCCGTCCGCCACGTTGCTCGCCGACAGCACCGGCGCCGTGGTGTCGACCGCACCGCCCGTCGTGAACCGCCGGGAACTACCACCAATCCGGTTGCCCGCCAGATCCAACAGGTACGCGTTGTAGCCCACGTATAACTGGTACCGGCGATCCGGCTCCAGCACAGCATCCGGCTCAAAGCTCAACACCCGACCATCCGCGCTCAGCACCCGCCGCCCCGGCACCCGGCGGCCGCGCGTCTGGTCATACAAATACAGCGAGTCCGCGCTCACGCTCACCGGATCGATCCGCTCGCTCAGCCTCACCTCCAGCAACGGGTTCAACGGCACACCCGTCGCATCCGACGGGAAACTCCATGCGGTGATCGAACCCTGTATGAAATCGGCCGTCGCTCCGGTGGTAAACCGGATGGCAAGCGGGGTTGTCAGGCGGTTGCCGCCCAGGTCCTCCACGCCTTCCACCCGCAGCGTGTACGCCTGGTTCGACCCCAGCAACTGCGTCGGCACCACCGTCAGCGACCTCCGGTCGCCGCTCAGCGTCACACGCTGCGCCACCGCCACCCCGCCCGCATCCAGCAGGCTCACCTGGCCCGTCCCCAGCGCGCTCAGCGCCTCGTCGAACTGCACCGTCAACCGCACGTTCGTCGGCACGCCCGTCTGACCCTCGACCACCGTCGTCGACACCACCACCGGCGCCGTCACGTCCGCCGCAAAACCCGTCGTGAACGACCGCGAGGTCCCGACACCGTTGCCACCCAGATCCCGCAAACCACCGGCATAGTAAGCGTACCGACGCCCCACCAGCAGCGCGCTGTCCGGCACAATATCAATCCGCCGGCCATCCGCCGACAGACTCACCGTCGCCGGCACCTCGCTGTTGAGCTGCTGGTCGTACAGGTACACGCCCGTCGACGTCACGCTCACCGGATCGATCGGCTCGTCGAACGACCACGCCACCACCGCGTTGGTCGCCACGCCCGTCGCGCCGTTCGGGATCGAACCCGTGACCGTCGGCGCCACAACGTCCGGACCCGCTCCTGTCGTGAACGTGGCGCTGACCGGCACCACCGCGTTGCCCGCCACGTCGGTCGCCCCAGGCACCACCTCCGTCACCGCACGCCCGGCGTCCAGCACGCCCAGCCGACGGTACAGCACCACCCGGTCGTCCTCACTGAACTGCACGTCATACCGGCCCGACCCCTCAAAGCTCAGCGGCGTGATCCGTTCGTCGAAACGCACCGCGTAACGCGGATCCACGCCCACATCCACCGCACCGTCCGGCGGACTCATCGCCAGCACCACCGGCTGACGGTTGTCTTCCACCGCCGCCGCATCCGTCGTGAACGACAGATAGTAGTTCTGCGTGTTGGTGTCACCGTCCGTATCGATAATGTCGCGCAACCGCAGCCGGTACGACGTCCCCGCCGCCAGCAACGCCTGCGGCCGAACCTGCAACACGTAACCGCTCGCGTCCAGGCTCACCGTCACCGGCACCACCGTACCGTCGGCGTTGTTGCGCAACTCGATCAGCGCGCCTCCAAGCCCCGCCGGATCCAGCGGCTCGTTGAACCGCACCCGGATGAACGGGTTCAGCGGAACGTCCGTGCGATAACGGGCCGGCGCGTAAACCGTCGGGTACGCGCCCTGACCCACCAGCGCCGCGCCACCACCCATGTTGAAGTACCCGTCGTAGTCATACACCGCATTCCCCGACAGGTCCGTCGCCAGACTCTCCAGGAACACCTGCACCAGCGCACCCGCGCTGAACGGCACCAGCGGCCGGAACCGAACCGTGCGACCGTCACCCAGCACCTCGACCGTGCCGTCCACCAGCACACCGTCTTCCGACACATGCAGCGCCGACGCCACGCTCGACGCCTCCAGCGCCTCGCTCACGTACAGCACCACCTCGTCCACGCCGCTCCAGTCACGGCTCCCGCTCGCCGGCACCTGGCGCGTCACCCGCGGCCGGCTCGCGTCCGTATCCAACGGCCCCGTCGTGAACGTGCTCACCGCCGGCACCGCACCGTTCCCCGACAGATCCTCCACACCGTCCGTCACCACCACGCTCACCACGCTCGACGCCGGCAACGACGCCGTCAGCGTCACCTGCTGACCGTCCGCCGAACGCGTCACCGTCGGCAAAATCACCGCCCCGTTCGCATACAACGCTATCGTGTTCCGCGTCACCGTCGACGACGCCATCGGCTCGCTGAACGTCAGCTCCACCGTCGTCCCCGGACTCACGCCCACCGCCCCGTCCACCGGCGATACCGCCACCACCGTCGGCGCCGTCGCGTCAACCAGCGACTCCGTCGTGAAGTAATAGGTCCCAAGATACCGGCTGTTCCCCGCCGCATCGCTCACCGTCCGCGACAGACTCACACCATAGCGCACGCCACCCTGCAACGGCGCGTCCGGCGTGAACGTCACCGTGGTACCCGACACCCTGTAGCGGCCACGCACCAGCACCCCGCCTCCGTTCACCGGCGGCGCCGACAACTCGTCAACCACCTCGTCGAACGTCATCACCACCGTCGTGTCGACCGGCACGCCCGTCGCGCCCGACGCCGGCGTGATGCTCACCAGCGACGGACCCGTGGTGTCCGCCACCGCATCCGCCACCGTGCTGAACCGCAGCACATCCCCGCTCAGCGCGTTCCCCGCGTAGTCGCACAGGTTGCTCACCGACACCCGGTACGCCGTCGACGGCAGCAACTCCGCGTCCGGCGTCAGCGTCAGACGCCGACGGTCCGTCGCAATCGCGTAACTCGACGGCACCACCGCGCCACCACTGTCCAGCAACCTCACCGCCGGCGAACAACCATCACCCACCGGCTCGTCCAGCAACAACACCACCCGGCCGTTCACCGGCATCACCGCGCTGCCGTCCGCCACGTTGCTCGCCGACAGCACCGGCGCCGTGGTGTCGACCGCACCGCCCGTCGTGAACCGCCGGGAACTACCACCAATCCGGTTGCCCGCCAGATCCAACAGGTACGCGTTGTAGCCCACGTATAACTGGTACCGGCGATCCGGCTCCAGCACGGCATCCGGCTCAAAGCTCAACACCCGACCATCCGCGCTCAGCACCCGCCGTCCCGGCACCCGGCGGCCACGCGTCTGGTCATACAAATACAGCGAATCCGCGCTCACGCTCACCGGATCGATCCGCTCGCTCAGCCTCACCTCCAGCAACGGGTTCAACGGCACACCCGTCGCATCCGACGGGAAACTCCATGCGGTGATCGAACCATTTGTACTATCGCTCGCCGCCCCCGTCGTAAAGGCTGCCGAGTAAACCGGGGCCAGGTTTCCACTCAGGTCTCGAACACCCTCGACGCGCAGCGAATAGGAGACACCGGGAGCAAGGAGGCTCTGTGGACGCAGGGTGATTTGCCGACGGTTGCCACTGACTGTTACATCGGCATTCACTCGCACACCGTTACTCGTCAGGGCAATATTCGCTGCTGGCAAGGCGCCAATGGCTTCGTCGTAGGCCAGTATGAAACGGGTATTGGTCGGCACATTGGTGTCGCCATCCACAACGGTGCTTGCAAGCAGCGCGGGCGCCGTCGTGTCTGCGGCGAAAGCCGTCTGGAAATAGATTCTCTGGGCAAAACCGCAATTCACACATGCGTTGCCGGCCAGGTCACTGATCCCCGACACATACAGGTAATACCGCCGTCCCACGCTCAGCACCGTATCCGGCACGAAGAACAGGCGCTTGCCGTCGGCGGAAACGCCGGCGCTACCCGGGACCTTGCGGTTGAGCATGCGGTCGAACAGGTAGAAACTCGCGTCGTCCAGCACCGTCGGTTGCACGGCTTCGTCGAAATACAACTCCAGCGTGGCATTAACCGGCACCCCGGTGGCGCCGTCGAACGGCGTGACGTCCAGGCGGGTCGGCCCGGTATTGTCCGCCAGATCACTGGTGGTAATGCTGGCGGTGTAAACCACCGCCATCGGGTTACCGGCAAGGTCCCGGGCACCCGACAAGGTGAAGGTGTACGTGGCGTTGACAGCCAGATTCAGGACCGGGTCGAAGGACAGCACATAGCCATCGCGCGACAGGCCCACCACACCCCCGACTGGCTGGCCACCGGCATCGGTCATGGTCGCGACCACCTCGCTCAGCGTGTCGGCCTTGACCGGCTCGTTGAACCGCACCAGCAACACACTGTTGGCGGGAAGGCCCTGACCGTCCGCGGGGAGCAGCGATTCCACAACAGGCGGCGTCACATCCGGGTTGGTCGGATCGGTGCCTTCGGCGTATTCGACCCCGTTGGGCACGCCATCGTTGTCCAGGTCACCAAAGAAGTCATCCGGATTGTTGGGATCCAGCCCGAAACGCCGCTCGTAGTCATCGGGCATGCCGTCAGCGTCGGAGTCGGCCGTGGTCGGGTCGAAGCCCTGCCGGTATTCCTCCAGGTTGGTATAGCCGTCACCATCGAGATCCAGCGTCGCATCGGCGGGGTTGAGCGGATTCAGGCCAAAGCGGCTCTCGAAACCGTCCGGCATGCCGTCGTTGTCGCTGTCCGGGTCGTAGGGATCGGTCACGTAGCCATCAGCGCCGGCGACAATCTCCTCACCGTCGGCCAGGCCGTCGTTGTCCATGTCGCCGTCGAGCGGGTCGAAGCCCAGACTGATTTCGGCAGCATCGTTGATACCGTCATTGTCGGTATCGGCGGCAAACGGCGATGTGCCATAAATGAGCGTTTCATCCTCGTCGCTCAGGCCATCATAGTCGCTGTCGGTCAGCAAGCTGATCGTCACCGAGTCGACCGGGCTGGTATTGCCGCCGTAGTCTACCGCCAGCACCGAAATGATGGCCGAGGACTGTGCCACCGGCAACGGTACCGACACCGCATAGGGCGCGCTGATATCGGTGTAGACCAGTTCGCCATCCACCAGGAAGGACACACCGGCAACGGCCACATCGTCGAGGGCATCCGCGGTGACCGGGATGGTGCCACCTTCAAGCGCGGCATCGCCAAACGCGGGCGAGGTAATGGTCGCCTCCGGCGCTAGCCCGTTCTCGTCAACGAACTGCTGGTAGCGGGCAATTTGCAGACCGAGGCCGGTCACGACATAGATATACTGGTTGTCGACATCGATCCCGAGGCCATCGGACCCGCCCAGCCCAAGCGTGGTGAAATCGACGACAGCGCGCGGGAGGGGCGCGGCCGGATCACTTACCTCGACCACCGGCACCCCGTTCGGGAACGAGACATCGGCCAGAAATGCAAAATTACCGGCAACGACGACATCGTTCGGAAAACCGGCGTTGCGGGCGGGGGCAACACCGCTGACCGCCGGCGCCGCAGGATCACTGATATCGACGAGTGTCAGGCCGTTGCTCCGATCAGCAACAAAAGCGGTACTACCGTCAATGACAAGATCTCGTGGATTACGCAACACCACACCACCCGCCGGGAACAGCACGCCGGACGGATCACGGTCAAGCAGTCGTACACTGGTTCCGTCCACGACCGCGACCAGGTCTCCGGCCGCGGATACCGCAACCGCCTGCACAGAGTTGCTGGCCGCCACCGTGAAGGATTGCTGCGGGAACGCGGGGTTGGCGACATTCACCACCCACAGGCCGTTACTGCCGGCGGCGACGTAGAGCTGGTTCCGGGACAAAGCCAGATCCGTGGATCCGATACCCGCGCCCAGCGAAGCCAGCGCGGCTGGCGCGGTCGCGTCGCTGACATCGACGACCACGGCGGCCACGGCGTCGGTTGCCAGGAAAGCAACACCGGCGCGGACCCGCACATCACGCACCGCGGTCCCCAGAGACAGATTGCCGACCAGCGCCGGCACCACCGGATCGCTGACATCGACAATGGCAAGACCGTCGGCCGTACCGACATAGGCATAGCCGCCTTCCACGTCGACGGCATAGGCGCCCTGGGAGAAGGTCAGGTAGTTCAGCGCCGTCGGGTCGAAACTGCGAACACTGATATTGCTGCTGTCGCTGAAACCACTGTTGTCCGCCGTTACCACACAATCGCCGTTCTGACCGGCGAATACTTCACCGTCACGCCCGCCAAAATTGCAGACAAAGGGATCAGATGTCGTGTAGTTGGTCCCCCTGTCGGTTCGCGTGAGATCGATGGACTCGCCATCCAGCGTGGTGCCGGTCACGGTCAACTGCGCACTGGCATCCTGCCCCTGGATACTGTTGAAAGTGATGACCACCGACGCGGGGTCCACACTGAGACTGGCGATACTGGCGCCGAGGTTGACGCTGTTGATATCCGTGGGATCCGTCCCGACAGCGACTTCAAGCCCGTCGTTGATACCGTCGTTGTCGGAATCCGCCAGCAGCGGGTTGGTGACAAAGCCGTCGATACCGGGCACAGTTTCCTCGCCGTCGGCAATGTCGTCGCCATCGGTGTCGGGATTATTGACATCCGTACCCGCCAGGTACTCATCGAGTGCCGACAGACCGTCACCGTCAACGTCCTCGAACGCATCGACAGGATCGTTGCCGTCCAGGCCGTTGGCCTGTTCGTAGTCGTCCGGGAGTCCGTCGCCGTCACTGTCACCCGTCGTGACAATGGTCGCGGACAACACCGCACTGGTACCATCCTTGCGCGCGGTGACAAGCACCGTGCCGCTGCTCAACCCCTGCAACACGCCATTGACGTCGATCCGGGCAATTTCAGGATTGGATATGGAATAATTGATTCCGCTTGAAATACGCGTGACATCCTTGCGGCTGCCGTCCGCGTAATCCGCGAACACGCGAAGTCGGAAATAGGTCTGGTCACCCCATAACAGGGTGTTATTGCCGGTGGCAAAGGTCAACGAGACCGGAACCTCCTCCGCCTCGACGGTTTCGAAGGCGCCGATGCGGGTGGTACCGTTGCGCTGAACCGTGAAATAGGGGGTCTGACCAAAAACGGTCTGCCCGTTGCGCACGCAGGTAGCACGGGCACGGACCTGGCCCATGAAGGACGGAACATTGTTCAGGCGCCAGGTGCCGTCGGGGGCGGCCTGGACGGAGCGGTTCAGAATCGAGATAGTGCAGGAGTCATCAATAGACAAAATGGCAGCATGTATGGTTGACGGAAAAACAGCGATGGACGTCAATCCAATTAATGAGCACCACTTGCAGACATGCCAAACCCTGGCGAAACTCACCATCGGTTGACATACCCGCAATATAAGCTCAACCATGTTTATCATTCTGGAAAAGTCCTTATCTCCCCACTATCTAGTTCGAGCCGACGCTATCATTGATCACATCGACAGTAGTCGGCGCTGCCACAACATCTTCGCCGATATTCTTCACCACCGTCTTGGCATTATCGACACCCCACCTCGCAACGGCCTCCAACTTCTGATCATAACGGGCGTACTTGTTATTTATCACAGGCTGAAGTTTCCCCGCCCGATTACGCCTCAGCGGCGAACCACCTACCCCCTTGCCAAAGCCAGCTACCGAACCGACGCCATCAACTATTTTTTTGAGACTTCTAACATCATCCATGGTAAAGCCCTGCTCCTTGATAGCATGGTTTACGTAAATCTCGACCGCTCCAACAGCGATATCATTTGTACCGACAAGATCACCCATGCCAACCAGCACGCTTCCAACCACACTTCCCCCTGCCTCCCGGTGGTCCCAGTAACCCTGCACGGCATCCGCACCCTTTTTCAAAACAGAATCGACATAATTCGAGAGAATCATGCCTTCACCCGCCATATCAACCACAACACCTGCAACGGTTCCGAGAGCTACCTTCCCATAACCTTTAATACCTCCTTCCAACAGACCCTCACTCACATAGTCGGTAAGATTTTCAACCAGGTTATTCTTGGCCTGTCGAAGCTGCTTTCCTCTATACAGGTCTGACAAAATCTCCTTGGTAACCCCCCATAAAGAGCTTTCTTTTTCGGTTCCGAGTGGGTCAACACTGTTTATTGGATCATTTCCGGCATAAGAATAGACGCCCGGCCCATCCTTATATCCCAACGGATCACGCTGGATAAAACGACCTCGCTCGGGTGAGTAATAACGCGCACGGTAATAATAGAGGCCGGTTTCCATATCCAGCCGTCGCCCGGTATAAGCGTAGTTATTGCTGACGGCGCTACCGGCTCGAACCGTATTGCCATCTGCCGCCAGCACGGTCGTTTCGCCATAGGCGTTATAGCGGTAACGCTCAATTACTGCGCCACTGCTATCCGTCAGCGCGACAACCGAGCCGATACTGTTATCGTGGTAGTAATAATCATCGTTACCGGCCGTGCGCAACTGCAAGACTTCATCGATCCGGTCGCCATAAACATACTGACGCTGCACCTGATTCGTCACGGAACGCTCTTCCAGCACGCGTTTTCCAAAATGCACATAACGCACGGTTTCACTTCCGGCCCGCTTTTCGATACGGCGACCGAAAGCGTCATACTTGTAGGTGGCAACGGTATTGCCGCCCAATGTGGTCACACGCACCAGGCGGTTCATTGCATCGTAGTGATAGTTCCGTTCACCATCGCTCAGAAGGTTGCCATTGGCGTCATGCGACTGATCGGTAGCACCAATGCGGGCATACTCGTTCATTTCATTGATCTGGTATCCCACGGCATTGCTGACCGTGTCGGAGACAGTCTGGTGACTGGACCAATTGCCGACGCCATCCAGAATATAGATCTCGTCGCGGTCGGCGACGATAGTCGAAACGTCTGCATTGACGTTTGCATTGCTGGTAATCGCGAGGAGGTCAGGACTGTTCGCAGGGACACGGTAAGCGGCGCGAATGACGCGATAGGCCGAATCATATTCGTACACGTCTGCAAGCTGCATGAAGCTGTCGATCTCGTAGCGCCGGTTATTGGCCTTGTCGTAGGCGTACTCGAAACCGGCCAGGGCCTGACCACCCGAATCGAGGTGCTGGTGCCGAAGGACACGGTTGATCGCGTCGTAGCCGCTGTCTGCCCCACCCTGCAAATAGCTCAGGCGAGTGCCATTGGCATAGCGACGCTCCAGCACCCGCCGGCCGGCGTAGTCGTACTGAACGATATCTGTCGCGCCTTCGGCGATCGCCTTGAGGTTATAGATCGCGTCATAGCTGTAGGCGAGCTGGCGGCCACCCGGGTAACGCAGCGACAACCGGTTGCCGGGGCCGTCGTAGGTCGAGACCGCCTCCAGACCGTTATTGGCTTCGGTCAGAATTCGGTTCAGGGAGTCGTAGCGGTACTCGACGACCGCGTCATCGGATGCCAGCGCCGGGTCATTGTTGTCCGTTGCACGCATCCGGCGCGACAGGCCATCGTAGGCATAGGTCCACTCCGTTGAACCCTCCAGCCCCGCGGCGGGCGTAACCGACATACGGGTCAGGCGGTTCAGGACGTCGTAATCATAATTGAACACCGACCCGTTCTGGTCGGTCCGCGTGAGCATGTTGTCGTCGGCATCGAACGTCATCGAGACAGTCGTCGCATCCGCGTAGGTGGCGCGAATGCGGCGGTTGAGCGCATCGTAGGCATATGTCGTCGTGTTGCCGTTGTCGTCGGTCTGGGCAAGCAGGCGGGAATTGCCGTCATAGCGGTAGAAAACGCTGATGGCGCCGTCGCGGTTGGTTGGATTGGTGGCGTCGAGCGCACCGGCTCCGGTTCCGTCCTCGGATAGATACTGGCGCTCTTCCAGCAACCGGTCCATTCCGTCGTAGACGAACAGGGTAATATTGCCCAGCGCATCGGTGATCTGTATGCGGTTGTCCCGGCTGTCGTACCGGTAGCGCGTGGTGTTGCCGATGGCGTCTGTTTCACTGGTCTTTCGATTCAGCTCATCGTAGGTGAACGTGGTGCCCACCACCTTGCCAGGCGCCCGCCCCTCCACGCTGACCTCGGTCACCGACACACTGGTAATATTGCTGTTGTTGTCGTAGGCGGTCGCCGTGACGTTGCCGTTGGCGTCGGTAACCCGCACGCGTCGATTCAGGCCGTCGTACACGGAGGTCGTGGCGTTGCCGTTGTCGTCGACACTGCGGACCACCATCCCATTGGCGTCGAACCAGTTGACGCTGGTGACCTTGTTGTCATTGGGCGTCAGGCCGGTGCCGACATTGCGTGGAAAACCGTTGACCAAAAGGCTGTCATCGCGCTGGAACGGCCTGTCGAGTTCGTCGAAACGCACTGCCGTCTCCGTCAGCAGTATTTCGTTGCCGATTCCGGCGATACCGCTGTTGCCGTAGTTTCGTTCCAGCACCTTGTTGCCGTTCGCATCGTAGGCGTAGGTCATCCGGTTACCGGCAGCATCGATGGTCTGGATCAGGCGGTCGTATCCATCGTAGCTGAGCAGAAGACTCTCGGGCGCCCCGTCGCCATTGTTGTCCGCTGCATCCACTTCGCGGACAAGATTTCCGTTGCCGTCGTAATGCAGGGTACGGGTACTGGCTTCCGCCGTACCCGCCCCCCGGGTCGTGGTATACACCAGGTCGCGCTCATCATAGACCCGCTCCACCCGGTTCCCTTCGGGTTGCCGGATCGCAACCAGGTTCTGGTTGGCGTCGTACTCGTAGGTGGTTTCGAGGTACACGCCGCTGGCGGGAATGCGGATCTCCGCCGTCTTGTCGTTCAACAGGTTGTAACGGTAGACCGTGTGCACAAACCCGCTCAGCGCCGGCCCCGTCGTGCTAACATTCTGCCGGCTGACACGGACCAGGTTGTTGTTGGCGTCGTAGTAATAATCGGTCAGGTATTCGAACGGAGCGGAACTGATCTTGCGCACGATCTGGTTGAGCGCATTACGGATAAAACGGGTCGAGTTTCCACGCCCGTCGGTCACGAGCACTTCATTACCGACCGCGTCATACTGCTTTTCTTCCCGGATCGCCAGGGCCGGACCCGGGCGGGTACGGCGGCTGCTGATTGCCGCATCGCGCACAACCGCGCGCAGGTATCCGCCGGTATCGTTCGCCAGCGTTCGGTCGCTGACGGTTTCATTGCCGTCGCCATCGGGGTCAGACTCCGGGTAATACTGGTATTGGGTGACAATCCCTTCCGGGTCGGTTTCCTCGATAATCTGGCCGAAGCGGTTGTAACTGCGCTCGCTGAACACCTTCTGAATCGAACCGTCGGGCAAGGTGACGTCGGGCTGATCGACGCGCACCACATTGCCGGATATCCGGCCGCTGACACCGCCGCTGAGAGGCACCCCTTGCGCGGCCAGAAGCGCGCTCACATCGGCTTCTGTCATACCCAGCTCCGCTGCCAGTTGCGCCAGATTGTCGCTGTGCTGGTAGTCGAAGGTATAACGAGTGACGAACCCTCGGCGGTTTGTCGTGGAACGCAGAAGATTGTAGATCGGCTCGTAGCTGAAACGTTCGACCAGTTGGGTTTGATCCGCACCCCTCGGGCCGGGCGTGTAAGTCACAGCAAGAAGGTTTCGCTGCATGTAGCGCAGACTGTTTCCGCTATCATAACCGTAATCGACCCGGTTCCCCTCGGGATAGGTCACGGAAAGTTTCAGACCATCCAGGTTGTAGGTGTAGCGTGTCACGAACACGGCCGGATCATCGGGGTTAACGTCGCGGTTGGTGTAGACACGTTCTTCGAGCAGCATGCCGCCAAAGTTGTGGATGTACTCCTTGCGGTTGCCGTTGCGGTCGATCACCCGTGTACGGTTCTTCGGCAAATTGGCGGCAAGGGGAACGCCCGGGTTGAGCTGCTCGTAACTGACGCGGAACACCTGCGCCGCCGTTCCGAACTGCTGTTCGACGATACGGTCGAATTCATAGCTGTTCGGGTCATTGTTGTAGACATTTCTCAGGTAGACGTTGCCCTGGGGATCCGTCACTGTCAGCAGGTTGTGATTGGCGTTGCGCAGGCGTGGGTCGGCAGTTTCATCGAAACCCGAGCTATAGGTATAGGCCGTGAATTTTCCGTTGGGGAAGTCGTTGCCGTTGGGCGTACCGGTAACAACCGGTGTACGCACCGCGATCAGGTCACGGTTGGAGTCGTAGTAGTAACGGACACTGCGACCGGAAAAATCCGTGACAGTGTCGATATGACCACTGTCCGTGCGATAGGTGAACACGATCGGGCGCCCCAGCGTATCGATGACACGGACCAGACGGCCCTCGGTATCGTACTCGAATTCCATGGTGTTGCCGAAACGGTCCACCTGGCTGATCATAAGGCCCTGGCTGTCGAAATTGATCCGGAATCCGTCGGGCCGACGAATGGTGAAGCTGCCGTCGGCGTTGCGCGTCAGCACATCGAAACGGTTATCTGGTGAGGTATAACTGCCATCGGCGTTGGCCGTGTAGGTAAACTGCCGGCCGTCTTCCATGCTGCGCACGATATCCTGGACCGGATCGGTAGCGGCCGGCACCACCAGTAACTGGTGGTAATTGAACACCCAGTTATAGCCCAGCCGGCCGTTAAAATTGAGACGGCTGCGGTAGGTGCGCTTCAGTTCAAAATCGAAGCCGCGACCGGGAATCTTCAGGTCGGTCTGCGTGTAGTCCAGTTCACCCGTGGACATGATGATGGGGTCGAGTGCCTTCTGAGCCTTGTCGAAAACGGTATCAGGATGCTCGCCAACAGGATCGAATGTCCCCGGAGGCGGAGTATTTCCGGAATTGTTCTCCAGTTCCTGTTGGGTGTTCCCAACCGTCTCCGCATTGTCATCTATCGCTCCGGACAGAGTGCGGGTCCAGTCCGAGTCGCTATCCACCGCGTCACAACCAGGATCGTCTGGCTTACACCCCGCCTGGTCATCGATAACACCCTGGACCTGGTCCCCGATCGGATTTGACGCGCTACCCGTCGAAGGGGCCCCAGGGTTGTTCGGATCCCCAGGCGTACCCGGCGCCGCATTCGGATCACCCGCCACATCTCCCGACCCGCCCGGTGGCTGCGCGGCAAACCACCCGGCCTTGACGATACCGACACCCGGATTGGACTTGACCACCAGTCCGTCGTCACTGACGGTGCCCAGGCCGATAGCCACGAACTCCTCCAGGTCGTGGTCGAAGGAATACATCTCGGTCTGCTGGCCGGGCGCGAGCCCGTCGACGTTGGGAATGGTAATGCGCGCGGGTGGATCGAAGCGCGTACCGCTGGGCTGAACGGTGATCACGAATTGTGGCTGCGACCCGTTCGGCGGCGCCATTGGCACCTTGTTGGCGTTCACCGACGTCACCGACACGATGCCACTGCGGCTTCCGTCCGGGAAGGTGGCGGAGTTGGCGGCAACCTCGAGCTTGAAACCCGGGAACTCCTTCATGGTGATAACCGCGTCCGCTGGCCCGACGAATGCCATGTTCGAATCGGTCAGACGCACCATGTAGACCGGCTGCGGCAGGGGGTTGTCGACACCTGCGACGGTAACCACGTTGAATTTCAGCGTGGGGTATTCACCGGCGGCTGTCGTCGTCGATCCATCCACGACCAGATGCACTGGACCAACCGGCGTCTGGCTGATGACGAACTGTCCCTGCGCATCGGTCGTCGCCTGCCGGGTGGTGCCATCCACACGCACTGTCACCCCCGGGAGCGGATTGTCCTGGTTGTCCAGCACCACGCCCGAGATACGGGTGTTGCCCGCATCGCCCGGAACGAAAGCCGTCGCTGTGAAACCGGCGGTGAGCGGTTCCGTCGTTGCCGAATCCAGCAGTGTCGCGGTCACGCGCTGGGCATCCAGCCCGGTCAGCGACCCCAGCACGTACTGCGCGTAGGCGTACCCGTCGCCGTCGGTAAGCGCCTCGTAGGTCTGCTGTCCGTTGACGAAGGTGCCGTCACCCGCGCTCACCTGAAAGCGCACCCGCGCGCCCTCGACCGCGTTGGCGCCGTCGTCTGTCACGTTGACCACGAAGGGCTGCGGCAGGCGCTGTCCCACCGCGCCACGCTGGTTGTTGCCGGAATTCACGGTGAGCTTGTCACCGGGACGCCCGGTGGCGGATGCGTTGAACACCAGTTCGCCCTCGATGCCCACCACCGAGACCCGAACCTTGTGGTTGGACACGCCGACCCTGGCGCCCACCCGGAAATCCGTCTGCGCCTGCCCGTTCGCGTCGGTCGCGACGACAAAGGCGCGATCCTCCGCGGCACTGCCGGCACCCACCCGCCCCGAGCCCTGGATAACGCGGAACACAACGTTCCTTCCCTCAACCGGGTTGCCGGAGGCATCGACCACCCGCACCAGCAGGGGCCGCGGCAACACATCACCGATGACCGCTGTCTGATCCTGCCCGGACAACAACTCCAGGCGATAGCCAAGCGCCGTCACCCGGTTGAGCGTAATGCTCGTCGAGCCCGTGTTGCCGACATTGTCCGACCCCCTGACCACAATCGTATTGGGGCCTTCCGCCAGCGGAACGTTGCTGGCCGCATAGCTCCGGTTGGAAACCACCGCCGGGATTCCGTTGACCGTCACCACGGCTTCGGACGGCGTTATGGTGCCGCGCACGATGTCGTTCACGAGGCCAGTGATCGTCAC
This sequence comes from Paracoccaceae bacterium, assembly GCA_026995265.1. Classification (GTDB taxonomy): domain Bacteria; phylum Pseudomonadota; class Alphaproteobacteria; order Rhodobacterales; family Rhodobacteraceae; genus UBA3077. The sequence continues at coordinate 9,730 of JALWPC010000088.1, read as the reverse complement.
CGTATCGGTGAAGACCGTGTCGCCGTCCTTGTGCGATTCGACAGTCAGGTAGGGCGGCGTGGTATCGAGCGACACCGAAATGGAATCGATAATCTGTTGGCTGCCGGAAACAAGCCTCGCGGTAATGGTATTACTGCCCTCCACCAGGGTGACGTTGGTACGGAACGCACCGTTGGCATGAGGTACCTGGACGCCATTGACCGTGAGGATGCCATCGGGCGGGGACACGCTGCCCGTTACCTCGATGGGCGACGTTCCCACCGTGATCAGGGAATCAGGCGTATCGATGCTCAGCGCCAACGGCTGAACGACTGGCGGATCTTCCCAGGCAAAGGCAAGGACCAGGTCGTCCGGGTTGAAGGGGTAGCGCCGGTTCTGGATGAAGGAAAAGGTGTCGAGGCCCACCGATGTGGCGCCAGCCGCCATGTCGGCAAACTGCACGCTGCCGTCGTCGATCACGGTATTGGGCGACAGGCTGGTGATCGCCGCGGAAATATTGACGCGATCACCACCGCCATTGATCGCGGAAAGACGGTAGATGTAACGAATCTCGGTGCGCCCCACCCTGACCTTGTCGACCAGTTCCATCGCACCCCGGAACACGTCGGCCTGGTCGGGATACGCATCCAGCGCGTTGTCGATACCGTCGCCATCACGATCCGGGTCAAGCGCATCGGGGATGCCGTCGCCATCCAGATCCGGCGGCGGAACATCCTGGAAACTGAACGAAAACGTCAGCGCAGACGGGTCGAAGGGATAACGCCGGTTCTGCTTGAAGCTGAAGGTATCGAGGCTGGCGGCGCTGGCGCCCGCGGCCATATCGGCAAACTGCAGCCCGCCGTCGAGGATGACCGTGTGCGGCGAGGAACTGCTAACCGTTGCACGGACATTGCTGATATCGCCACCGTTATTGGTGGCGTTGAGCCGATAGGTATACTGAAAATCGGTTCGCCCGATCCGGGTCTTGTCGACCAGTTCCATGGTGCCGGGCACGACCTCGGCTCGCGCCTGTACCGGCACGAACACACTCAGAAATGAGACCCATAGCAACGGCGTAAACAACAGGAACTGCCGAATGCGCTTTCCAAGTCGCATGAACTCCACCCTGGATCGAGAATTTCCTGGTCGAACGGACGGAATGTGAACCGCCCCGGGATTCGCTGCTTGCGGCGAATCCTCTTCTACTGACCCCTCGCCTTAAAGGCGCCCCCCAAAACGAACCGTGACCTCAAACATAGCCGCTCAGGCGACAATGTCCAGGCGACGCGCCGGGCGCAGGCGCCCGGCCAGCATCAACAGACCGGAACCAAACAGCCACACGGCGGCGGGAACCGGCACGACGGTTGCCGGCGTGGTAAAGCCATTCTCCAACACGGCAAACGTATTGGGATCAACAATATCGAAAGGCTGGGCACCCGGCATGCCAGCGCCAAGGAAATCGAAACTCACAGAAAAACCGGAGAGCGTGTCGCCCGGGGCGATACCGGAGATCAACGCCACCGAATCGAAGAAACCGTCATCGGGCAACAGCGGATCGGGATCGACCGCCAGCGGATCCCAGTCGGTGGGTGAAGACTCCACCACGAGGTTGGCGTAAAGCGCCACATCGAAGTAAATGGTGAATTCTTCCAGCGGCGTACCCAGGGTATCGTTCGTTATCGTGTAGTCATACAGCCACGTATTACCGGTAACATTGGTCGTGGAATAGGTGATCGTGGCCGCCGAGACACTGCCTGCAAACACCAGACACAGCAGGGTTGAGATACGCGTAATGACTGACATCAGGTAAAACTCCTCACTGCCAGAGGCAGCTTGTTATTCTTTGGCTTGTTCTGTACTTCACAAAACTTTTGCAAAAACCGCGCCCGAACAACTAATTCCCGTAAAAACAATCAAATAGGCGGACCATGCACAGCTACACTCCGATACAACGACTCCAGTCGTAAAGATAACCGACAAATTCCAGCACGTACAATGTCGTTATACGTCTACGCAATCAAAATCAAATCAACCAGTTACCCACAGATTCCACAGTGTTATACATGACTGTAAGCTATTCCGACACAAACGGTTGTTGCGAACAGCGAGTACCGCAGTGTAGCGTTGAATCCGCACGGATCGACCCGGGATAGTCCGGAAACCGGTTTTCGCAGCATGATTTTTCGCCCAACAACATTGTCGTTCTCTGTCAGCGCTGTCGTACTGGCCGTCGTGTTGTGGGTACAACCGGAGCCTGTCGACCGCCTTCCCGACGCCTCCCCGGCTACAATCACCCCGACGCCACCGGCGGCACGGCTGACGTTCCGGGATATCACGCTGGACTGGCGTATTTTTCCGGTGCATCAACAAAGCGCCGAACACCTGTCCGCCCTGACCGAAACACTGGGAAGTGGCGTATGCGTCATCGACGTGAACCGGGACGGCTGGATGGACCTGTTCTTCGTTGGTGGCAGCGGCCACACCCGCCACTACGGCAGGAAGGTCTGGTGGCTGGACGTGGCGGGCAATCGGCTGTTCCTGAACCGGGAGGGCGACCACTTCGAGGATGTCACCGCGCACGCCGGCCTGCAGGTGCCGCAGTGGGGCATGGGCTGCGCGGTGGCCGACCTCGACAATGACGGTTTCGACGACCTGGTCGTAACCGGTGTCGGTGGCAACCGGCTGTTCAGAAACAACGGCGACGCCACCTTTACCGACCTGACCGCGCAAAGCGGCATCACCGGCAACCATTGGAGCACGGGCGCCAGCATCGCCGATTTCGATGGCGACGGCCTGCTCGACATCTACATCAGCAACTACATCCTGTTTCACAAGGGTGCCCGCACCTTTGAACGCAGCAGCGGCTTCCGCACCACCACCGACGTCGCCTTCGACCCCACTCTCTATGACCCGGAACCCAACCGCCTGTATCGCAACAGGGGCAATTTCCGCTTCGAGGACGTCACCGCGCGGACCGGGGTAGCCAACGCGCTCGGCAGAACGCTCGGCGCCCGCTGGCTGGATTTTAATGACGACGGCTGGCCCGACCTGTTCGTGGTCAACGACCACGACACCCCGAACCAGGTATTTCTCAACGACGGGGGACACGCCTTTCAGCGCGGCGATGACCGTTATGCCTCACTGGAAGTGGCCGGCGCGCACGATTTCGTCGCGGCGGATTTCGGAAACGATGGACGGGAAACATTCTTCATGACCCGCGGTGCCGGCCATGCGCCGGTCATGCTGGAAGCGACCGACACACCCGGCGGGGAAAGTTATACGGATATCGCATGGCTCGCCGGTGTGGCGCGCACCGAACTGCTCCCCTTCTCCGGCTGGGGCGCCGGCGCGGCGGACTTCGACAACGACGGGGATACCGACCTCTACGTTGCACAGGGCGGCATTCTGCCGGACATGGACTCCCACTTCGTGCCGCAGGCCCAGCCTGACACCCTGTTGATCAATGACGGGGGCGGCCGTTTTCTGCCACGACCGGTAACGGCGAGCCGTCACTATCCCGGTTCGTCACGCGCCGTGGCCACGGTCGACCTGGACAATGACGGGCAACTGGAAGTCATCGTCAGCCACAACAACGGTCCACTGCAAATACTCGCCGGCAAGCCAACGCGGAATCGCTGGCTGACCCTGGAAGTACCTGACCGCACCGCCATCGACAGGCTCGTCCTGCAGGCCGGGGCGCACACTATCGTGCGCAGGCCGCGCCTGCCACAGCAATTCCTTTCACAGTCCGATCCGCGCATCCACATCGGCCTGGGCGACATCTCGCGGATAGAACGCATCACGGTGCAATGGCGTGACGGCAGCCAGAATACCTTCAGCGATATCGAACCCGACCGGTTCTACCGCCTGGATCGCGACAGTGCCACACTGCTCGCGCAACGCTACCCCCGGCACACGGCCACGCGGCTACCGGACACGCTGGAGGCCTACGACCCGCGCAGCCTGTCGTGGCTTGCCCGGCTGCTGATCACCTACGCGCCCCAACAGGCAGTGGATCGCGAGTTGCTGCAGATCTGGCGTGCAGCCCCCGCCGCGGTCCGTCACGACCTGCTGAAAGCGCTTGCGGAAAAGCCGGAGACCTTGCCCGCCCCCCTGCTGCTGAATCTCACCCGGCGGGCGTTGGCGGACCCGGACGCCGGGATCCGCATGACCGGCGTCGACATATTGAAAGACACCGAGTTCGAACACGGGGCCGACTGGCTGATTCCCTTGTTGCACGATACCGACAGCCGGGTTCAGTGCCGCGTTGCCGAAGCCTTCCGTTTTTTCTTCGACGAAGAGGAAGCGCTCACCCATCGCAAGATGCTCGCGGTTTCACCCCTGATCCGCCTGCTCGACGCCGGGCCGGCGCCGGCACGCGCCTGCGCGGCAAATGCCCTGGCTGCGGCGGAAAACAAGCGCGCCGTGCGCCCGCTGATGTTGCGAGCACGAGCAAGCGGGCCCGATGCGCCGGCCGCAATCCGCGCCCTGGGGTTGATCCGCGACAACCAGGCGGTGCCGCTGCTGCGCGAACAGCTAGTGGCCGAAACCGCAAGTACGGAATCGGTGGCCGCGGCACTGGTCGCGCTCGCGCGGCTGGGCGTACGCGAGCAGTCCGTCACTCCGCGCGCCGTACTGCTGTCGAACACCCGCGCCGCCAGTGAACGCTACCGTGTTTTGGCGCACCTGTTCGATCTGCCGGACGGCCCCGTCTTTTCGCCGACCCGTTTGTCAAATATCCTCGAAGCCCTGCTCGAAAACGCGCCCCCGGATACCACCGGGAGCAATGAACGCCTGCTTGCCGCCCTGGATGCCGTGCGCGCCAGCGGTGACCCGCGCTTCAGGGAAATGCTGGCCCCTCTTGCAGTTTCCGCTGACAACGAGATTGCGGAAAGCGCCCTGGTGGCGCTCGGCGCGCTGCGCCTGCCCGACGACGGCAGGTTTTTTGAAACCCTGCTCCTCGAACAGCCGCCCGCCCGTATCCGGCACGTCATCCAGCGGCTGGGCGAACAGCGGCGCGCCTACTCCCCGGATTTTCTGCGTGCCTTGCTGAAGGATCCGGTCACGGCCCCGATGGCCACGGCGCTGCTGCGGCAACTGCCGCCCCGCTCGGCTTCTGCGCTGCTCAGCCGGCTGCTCGAACCCGGCCTGCCCGACATGGCGCTGAAACGCCTGTTCGAGGTTTGCGTTCAGGCGGAACTGGCACCCGGGCACATCGACATGTCGCTTGCCTCGCACCCCGACGCCGCGATGCGCCTGCAAGCGACGGAATGTCTCCTGCGGGCTTTCAGCGACAACCGGCTTGCGCACAACATCGCCGTCCACCGGCTGGTCGACGCCATCCTCTCCGACCCGCACCAGGATGCCACCACCGGAATCCGGGTGCAGATCATGGCGGCCCGCCACAACCGCCTGTTCGCGCGCACCCGCCTGGCGCCGGCGCTTTCCAGGTTGCCCGAACAGGAACTGCCGGCGGCACTGTCCGCCCTCGCATCCACGCAGACCGCAAGTGACGCCCTTCCCGTGCTTCAGGATATACTCGACGACACACACCACACCCTGGAGGTTCGCCTGCACGCCGCCTACCTGATAGCCAGCACAAAACCGGACGAGCGGCTGCTTGAGCAGGTCTACGCACTCTTCGATCGCCCATGAACCGGATACGAACCCTGCTGCAACGCGAACAGCAACTGACGCCCCCGACAGCGGCAGTTGTCCTGTGCTGTGCATTGTCCGGGCTGGCCACCTACCGTTTCGCCGGCCACGGCGTCTGGCAACAATGGACGGTTCTGCTGCATATCGTCAGCAGCGTGGCAACCACCGTGCTGTTGCCCGCCTACCTGTACCTGCACTTCCGTCGCACCACCGGGGTGCGGCGCATCAGCGTGCTGCTCAGTGGCCTGGCCACCCTGTTGCTGGTGGCCGCGTTTACGCTCAGCGGCTGGGAACTGCTCGTCGAGGGCCAGCGCGAGGCGCGGCGGTGGGTGTACGAACTGCATGTCCTTTCATCACTGCTGTTGATGGCCGTGCTTGCCCTACACCTGCTGCTGCACGTGATTCTGCTGCCCGCCCGGCGCCGGCAACGCGGCGACAGCCTGTTCCCGAGCCTGCCCGAGGGTATCCTGAGAACAATCATCGCCGTCAACGGGCCAGCCGTTATCCTGCTCGTTGCGGCGAGCCTGTTGTACCCGCTGACCGTTCCTCCCGACACCACGGCCCCCGCCGTCGCCAACTATGAATACCCCTATGGCGCCCACCCGTTCCGCCCCAGCCAGACCGAAACCCTGTCGGGCTCCTTCGTGAATGCCAGGCGGGTGGGGAACTCGCACCGTTGCCTGAACTGCCACGCGGACATCGGCCGCCAGTGGCTGGCCTCCGCCCACCGAAAGGCCGCCTTCGACCCCACCTACGTCACCAACATCAACCTGCTGGAAAAAAAGAAAGGCATCAGCGCCACACGCTACTGTGAGGGCTGCCACGCGCCGGTGGCGCTGCTCAGCGGGGAACTGTCGCCGGGCGGCAAACACGGCGGCGTGCCCGGCACGCTGGCCAACCGCGAAGGCGTCTCCTGCACCAGTTGTCATGGCATCGACGCACTGCCTCACCAGAAGGGGGTGGCCAGCTTCCGTTTCCGCCCCGCCAGCGACTACCTGTTCGCGCACAGTGACAATGCCGTGGCGCGGCGACTCAACGACCTGCTCATCCGCGTCAGGCCGGCGCAGCACAAACTTGACCTGGCCAGCCCCCTGTCAGCCGAGTCGCGCTTCTGCGCATCCTGCCATACACAGTTCATGGACAAGGACATGAACGACTGGGGGTGGGTCAAAATGCAGGACGAGTTCTCCGCCTGGCTGGCCAGCCCCTACTCCCGGCAACACAAGGAAGACTTCTCGGACACCACCGCCACCCGCTGCCAGGACTGTCACATGCCGCTGGTGGCATCCGGCGACCCCTCCGCCGATGAACAGGGCCGCGTGCGGTCGCACCATTTCCCGGGCGCCAACACGCTGTTGCCGGTGCTCGACGGCGACCTGGCGCAATTGCGGGAAACCCGTCTGTTCCTGCAGTCCAACAAGATGCGGGTGAGCATCGACAAGCCCAGCCGGCGCGACGCGCTGCAAACCCGCCTGGCGCTGGACGAGAAACTGCGCGCAAGCGAGGAAACGCCTTATTACTATTACCTTGGCGAAACCGCCAGTATCGACATCGTGGTCAGCAACCGCGGTGTCGGCCACGACTTCCCCGGCGGCACGCTGGACATCAACCAGGCCTGGATGGAGTTCCTGGTGATGGACGCCGAGGGGCGCGAGGTGTACAGCAGCGGGCGCATCGACGATAACAACTTCGTCGACCGGGATGCCTGGTTCTACCGTTCACTGCCGGTCGACCGCAACGGCCAACTGGTGTGGAAGCACGACCTGTTCAACATGGTGGGAGAATCCTTCCGGCGGGTCATCAAGGCCGGTGAATCCGATATCGTCAGCTACCGTTTCAGCATTCCTGCCTGGGTCAAGTCCCCGCTCACGCTGACGGCGCGGCTCCGCTACCGCAAGCTCAACGAACGTTACGCGCGCTGGGCCCTCGGTGACAACTACGTCACCCTGCCGGTAATCGACATCGCCTGGGACAGCCTGCAGGTGCCCGTGCGGGTGCGCAAGGAAGTCGAGGCGCCGGAGACGCAGCCGTGAGCGAGAACGACCACGGCGCGGCGGCCGCGCGCACGCGGGAACGACGTTACAGCGCGCGCTTCCTGTTGACCTTCAACATCACGGCACTGAGCGGACTGCTTACCTGGGCCATTCCCGGACACGGGGCCTGGCAACAGTGGACCTGGCTGCTGCATACGCTCGCCGGCTTCTGGCTGTTTGCGGTGCTGGCGCTGTTCGTCTATCGCCACCTGCGGATAGCCCAGGGCTTCCGCCGGCCGGCACAGTCGCTGCTGGGCTGGATCTCGCTGCTGACGCTCCTGGTCGTGCTGTTCAGCGGCGCTACGACAGGTATTCTCGGACGTTACGAGGCACAGGCCTGGGTCATGGATGTGCATATCGCCGCGGGGCTGCTGGTGCTGGCGCCGCTGCTTGCACACCTGCTGCTGCGCCGCCTGCTGGCCGGGCACGGCAGCCGTCCGTCGATCTTCTCCCAGGTGCTCGACCGCCGCCTTGGCGCCGCCCTGATGAAAACCACGCTGACCTCCGTGCTGCTGGTCGCCGCACTGAGTCTCGCCTATGACATGCGTGAGAGCGGGTTCCGGGATATTGCCTCCGTCCCCTTTTCCGCGGGGGAGTTTGGTGAGGGAATTTTTCTGCCCAGCCAGGCGCAGACCTCGACGGGAGACTTCCTGGACGCGCGGCGTATCGGGCGTTCGGAGAAGTGCGGACGTTGCCACCGGCAGATTACCGATGAATGGCGTTCATCGATGCACGGCCGTTCGGCCTCCGACCCTTTCTTCCAGAAAAACCTGCACGCCATGGCCGGAAAAAAGGGCATCGAGGCCACCCGTTACTGCGGCGGATGCCATATTCCCGTGGGACTGCTCAGCGGCGAGCTGTCGCCGGGCGGTCGGCTGGGCAGCGGCATGCACATCCGCGAGGGGGTGAGTTGCATGGCCTGTCACGGCATTCGCGCGGTGGTGAGCCTGGAAGGCGTGGGAAGTTACCTGTATGACCCCGAACTCCCCTACCTGTTCAGCGACAGCGACGGCTGGCTGCAGACCGAGCTCCACGACTACTTGCTCAAGATCAACCCCGAACAACACCGTCGCGACATGGCGCGGGACGTGCTCTACCAGCCCGAGGGGTGCGCGACCTGCCACGAGCAGTATATCGACCGCGACCTGAACGACTGGGGCTGGATCAAGCTGCAGAGCCAGTACCAGGCCTGGGTAAAGGGGCCTTTCTCGAAACACAGCGACCGCAACCACGCAAGCGACCGGGTATACCGCTGCCAGGACTGCCACTTTCCACTGGTAAAGGGTGAAGACCCCTCCGCCGACCGCGCCGGCCTCATCCGCTCGCACCGCACCCCCGCCGCCAATACCGCCGTGCCACACGTTCTGGGCGACCGCGCACAACTGGAAACCGTAATCCGCTTCCTGCGTGACAAGCGGATTTCCCTCACTCTGCAAGTCGCCGGCCCGCGGGCAGAGCGGCCAGCCGCCGGCGGCGAGATCAGGCTGAATGTCGGGGTGTCGAGCAACCGCATCGGCCATTACTTCCCGGCCGGCACCGTGGACATCAACGAGCCGTGGCTGGAACTGGTGGTAAAGGACGCCGACGGAAAATCGGTGTACGCCAGCGGACTGATCGGGCCGGACAACCATGTTGATCCCGAGGCGCGATTCTATTTCTCCCGCCTGGTCAACCGCGACGGCAAACACGTGTGGCGGCACGACCTGTTCAATGCCGTGGGAGAAAGCCATGTGAACCTGCTGCACCCGGGGCGCGCCGATATCCAGACCTTCCGCATCCGCATACCGGAGGGCGCAAAAGGCCCGTTGCAGGCGCATGCCCGGCTGCGCTATCGCAAGTTCAACCAGCGTTACGCGGCCTGGGCACTGGACGACAAGGATGTCCGGCTGCCGATCGTCGACATGGCCGAGGCGCGCCTGAGTATCGCCCTGCAAGCGTCCCGCTAGACTTCCGCCATCAACCCAAGATTCCGCTCCTGGATCAGGCGGATCCGGTCGCGCAGCTTTGCCGCCTCCTCGAACTCCAGATCGCGCGCGTGCTGCTGCATCTGCTTCTCCAGCTTT
>JALWPC010000087.1 GCA_026995265.1 Paracoccaceae bacterium | reverse complement strand
TGCTGGATGCAAAAATCGAAACCCTGACCCACCTGCGCGACAACCTGGATGGTTGCATCGGCTGTGGCTGCCTCAGCCTTGACAAGTGCAAGCTTTATAACCCTGAAGACCGCGCGGCCAAACTCGGCGCGGGGCCGCGATACCTTATGGGGGATCGGCCCTAGGGCCTCAATCAAACCCGGCGTAATCGCCGCCGTCGTCATAATCGTTGCTGTCGTAGTCGCCAAGCTGATTCGCTACCCTGAGGTAATGAAGGTCATTCCCCTCGGCATCCACCGGCTGGCCATGGGCCCCTGTATAGGTAGTTCTTCGGGTTTTGAAAGCCAGCGCCACCATTAGCCCGCCGATCAGGAACAACGCGCCGGCGATGACCATCGCCGCCTTTACATCATCCGCCGAGCGCCCGATGCGCTGCATATTGAACACGCCAAACACCATGGTGACCCCGCCGATCAGCACGAAAATGGCCAGCAACATCACAAACTTCCCGCCCCCCGTCATCCGGCGGCGTGCTTTAGCGGCGGCAGGCGCGGGCGCTGGCTCAAGAGCGGGCGGCGGCACCGCCCCGCCCGCAGGCATCGGTGGCGGGGGCGCGTGGCGAACCTTGCCAAAGGCGACGTCTACCGCTTCGGCGGGGGAAAGCTCTCGCTCCAGCTCGGGGTTGAACAGCGCGCCACCCTGCCCGTAAAAGCTGAAGGCCTCGCCCCCGCGCCGCACTGTCACACAGGGGGGGCACGGGTCGTCGCCCGCCGGGGTATCCAGCATCGCCACATGCACCATGGCGCTGAGCACCTGCTCTTTGCCAAGATCACCACGCATCAAGGTTTCAAACCGCCCATCGGCCCGCGCCCAGTTTTCCGAAACGCCTTGGGTTTCTATCTTCACCGTTTTTACCATCGCACCCTCCACTGTAGCGTTTCGGGTTAACTATGTTTCGGAATACTCCGCCTATCGCTCGCGATCGAGCGCGTATTCCGATACACCACGTTTAAAATTAAACCCTAAGCGCCTTAAACAAAATCATTACGGCCTCTACTATCGGCTAAAATTTTGAAAAATCAAATGTTTTTGTATTTCGAGCCGCCGGGCTTCCGCGTTTGAGGGGGGCTAATCGGTGCAGGCGTCCGCAATGGTTTGATTTGATTGAGCGGTATCCGAAAGCTCTACAAGTGGGCATCTGTTTTTTTCGGGCCGCTGCGGGAACCGGTTTGGGTGGATTGTTACATGCCGGAAGAAGAGCCTTTCCTGCAAGCAATGAAAGGGGCCGCCGTTCGGCGTGGAATCCGTCGCATTTCCCTATGTCTGTGCGGGTTTCGGGAACGGACGGACAGGCGCATGCATAAATCTCATCGTATTCCACCTTTCGCCAGAGGTGGTCAATTATCCGGTTTGTGACCATGTCACTGACGACTCGGGCTTTACGGCCTATTAACCCCTTATCAATCGGGCACTCTGCCCCCAACCAAAGGATAAAACCATGTTCAAGAAAAACGAAGGGTCTGTAGACCGCATTCTCCGTGTCATCGTTGGCATTGCCGCCCTTGTGGCCTTTTTCATGCTGCCCGAGGCCTCCTACCGCTATTGGCTGCTGATCGGCATCGTGCCCCTGCTCACCGGCCTGGTTGGCACCTGCCCGCTTTACTCCATTTTGGGAATCGGCACCTGCAAAATCAAATCCGAGTAATTCTACGGCGGCACTGGTGGAAAAAGGCGCGGGCTAACCCCCTGCGCCTTTTTTCATGGCCTCCAGATATTCCGCCACCTGGCTGCGGGATTTCAGATGAACCCCCGTTGCGTGCGGCGGCAAAGATTGCATCAGCGCCACATCCTGAGCCCGTGAGCGCCAGCGATAGCCGCCCACCCATTTGAAGTGAAACTCGAAATCGAAGCGCTCGGGGCAACCCTCGGCCATATCGGGGCGGGTGCGGCCCC
>JALWPC010000086.1 GCA_026995265.1 Paracoccaceae bacterium | reverse complement strand
CTAACGTAACAATTGTGCAATCAGAAGAGAAAGCACAAAAAACGGCCCTTTTTTGCGAGATTTTCTGTTGCCCTGCGGGGCGGTGCTGAAAGGCAGACGAAGCACTTTGCCCGCAAAGGCACTCCAATCGGTGAACCTTAACAACTTGCCATCTGAACTCTGGCTGATGTAAGCGGAGACATGGGCACCGACTTGTACCTGGCGTTTGATGCCCAACTGTCGCACGTCCAAGGCTTGCTCGTCGGGTTGGGGCAGGCTGGTCAGCCAATGGGTAGCCCAGCGGATGAAGTTGGCGGCAAAGGTGACGAAGTGCTCCTGGAGAAAGATGGCCGCTTCTGAGCGCACCTTGATACGATGCAAGTGGAACACCTGCTTGCCTTCTTTGATCCCGGCCTCGATGGTTTGTCTGCCGTTATAGTGGGCAAACCAGGCCGATAAGTCGTTCGTGACCGTATCGTTGCCGAAATGCAGCAAGGCACTGTGGCGGACGGTCTTGCCGGTGTGGAAACGCTCCAGAGCGACATCCAACGGATAGGGGCAGCCGTTGAGTTGGGTTTCCTGCCAGGCGACCATTTCGGCGTTCTTCCCCACCCGTTCCCAGGCGGTCTGGTCGTTGGTCTGGCGTATCAGGTAGTCCACCACGCGGTGGCTGTAGGGCTTGGTGTAGATTTCATAGCCCATCTCGATCAGCAGCGTGAGGTTCTCATAGGTGCCGAAGCCCGCATCCAGCCGAAATTCGGCTTCCACCGGGTCGGGATTGCTGGCGTTGTCCTGCTCGAAACGTTCGAGACGCCGTTGCAGGGCTTCCCGCACTTCTTGTTGGCGGGTATGGCGCTGAACGGTTTTCTCCAGGCGGCGCTGTGCGGTCTGAAGCGCTTGCTCCCGGCGGCGTAGGCGTTTCTCCGCAGTTTGCAAGCGCTTGCGGGCCTGGGCCAAACGACTGTAAGGACGCTCAGGGCGCTCTTTGGCCTGGTAGCGCTGCTCCAACGCCACCAGATGCTCCTGACAGGCCTGTCGCTGCTCTTCGGCTGCGATCAGCCGCTCGCGAGCCTGTTGCACCGCCTTTTCCTGGGCTTCCAGGCGCTGTTTGGTGGCCGCCATCGCCTGCTCGAACTCCTGGATGCGCTGACGCAACAGGTCGGTTCGTCGCCGGGGACGCAGACCAAGCCGTTTTTCGGCTGCCAACACCAGGGCTTCCGCCTGGGTGCAGGAGACGGTATCTCCCGGATGATGTTCAACCGACAGCCACAACCGCCCATAGGTCGGGCTTTCCAGGCTGACCAAAGCAGCCTGATAGCCCAGCCGGATTTCGGTGTTCATATGGCCGTAGGCGGCGTTGGGATACGTGCGGCTGGTGTTGGACACCGGCAGTCCGGTCAAATCGCCATCCAGACAAAGACGTTGGCCCCGTTGACGCAATTGGGCAACCTCTGCCTCGATGAAAGGACGGCTTACTTTTTCCAGAACCTGGACAATCTGGCGTGCCTCGTCCAAACTCAGGGCCTTCAACGTACGGCTGACACCACTGTAATCCGCCCAATCTTTCTGTCCCCACGCTTCTGCCACCGCCTGATCTTTGTCCAGCGGATGGGCTGCCCGGCTGATGTCTTGCAAGTGCGGCAGCCCCGCCAGGATGGCCACCAGGACTTCCAGCACCTTGGCTTGAGGAGTGTGCTGGTAGACTTTTTGTTTCAGCGGCACCTCCTGGAACCGCTGGGGTAACCCGATGTGCTCCGCAAAGGCCCCCCAGGCAACCAGCAAAGCGTGCTGCGTGTATTGACTTGGATACTTGTCTCCACTCATGATCACCATTCCTTTACTACAGGGTGTGATCATGAGCATACAGCCTTCCGGTTCAGTTGGCAAGGTGCAAAAATCGTCTCATTTTGGGGCCGTTTTTCGTGATCTGGCCTCTGATTGCGCAAAACTTACG
>JALWPC010000085.1 GCA_026995265.1 Paracoccaceae bacterium | reverse complement strand
GCCATCGCAGCGGTGCCGATCTGCTTGATCTCGGCGGCCTTCTGCGCCCGCAGCTCCTGCAAGCGGCGCACGCGGCCCATGTTGCGTTTGCGGCGGCCTGAAATGCCCTCGACAGCCCAGCGGGCCTCGGCTTTGATCAGGCGTTTGAGCTTGTGGCGCTGCATGTCTTCCTCTTCAAACACCTTGTCGCGCCACTCTTCAAAGCTCGCGAAGCCCGCGTTCTGGCGGCGCACAATGCCGCGGTCCACCCAAAGGGTGGTGCGGGTGAGCGCGCGCAGGAAGGCGCGGTCGTGGGAGATGAGGACAAAGGCCTTGCGGGTTTGGGCGAGGTGGGTCTCCAGCCATGCAATCGCCTCGATGTCTAGGTGGTTGGTGGGCTCGTCGAGCAGCAGGAGGTCGGCCTCGGTGGCCAGGATTTGGGCAATCGCGGCGCGGCGGCGCTCGCCGCCGGATGCGTCTTCACAGCGAATATCCGGCGAGAGCTTTATGCCTTCCATGGCGATTTCGACGCGGTAATGGTCGGCAGGGTCCAGCCCCGCGGTCGCCCAGTCGAACAGGGTGTCAAAGCCGCTGAAATCAGGGTCCTGCGCCATATAGGCCACGGCCATGCCCGGCTGCACGAAACGCGCGCCCGCATCCGGCTCCATGAGGCCCGCCATCACCTTCAGCAAGGTTGATTTCCCCGAGCCGTTGCGCCCCACCAGGCAAATGCGCTCGCCCGCGTGCACGGTCAGCTCTACCCCGTCAAACAGCGGTTGGCCGCCGAAGGTGAGCATAATGCCGGATAGGGTCAGGATCGGTGCAGGTGCCATTTGCGTGCTATCGCCTGCCTAGAGGGGAAGGTCAAGGCCGCAGCCCCATATCGCTTGCGATATGTCGATTGCGAGGGGGTCGATCCCCCGAACAATCGACACCTGCGGCCATTCCTGCCCTTTTGGCTTGCCACCCCCCTCAAGCCGCCATAAAACGGTTTGAACAGTTAATGCAGGGGTGAACCTTATGAGTGACAGGCGCAAAAAGAAATCCGGGGTGTTTGTCTGGCTGGTGATGGCACTATTGGTGCTCGGCCTGCTGGGCTTTGGCCTGACGGGCGCGTTTCGGACCTCTGGCGGCAGCACTGTGGCCAGGGTGGGCGATCAGGAAATCTCGGCCGACCGCTACTTGAGCGGCCTCCAGCAGGATATCAACCGCGCCTCGCAGCAGTTTGGAGAAACCATCAGCATAACGCAGGCCCAACTTTTGGGGATAGACCAGCAAAGCCTGCGCCGGCAAGTGACCCTTGCCGCCCTTGCCAATGAAGCCAGGCGGCTGAACCTTTCGGTGGGAGACGCGGCCGTGCGTGACGCCCTGCTGGCCATGCCCGCCTTTCAGGTTGGCGGCGGTGTGTTTTCCGAAGCCACCTATGACCTTGTGCTCAAACAGCAGCGCCTGAGCCGTGCGGAATTTGAAAGCCTGCTGCGGCAAGACCAGACCCAAAACATTTTAAGCGGTGCCATTTCCGGCGCGGTTGGCCCGCAAACCACTGCCGCAAGGGTCCTGATGGACTATATCGGCGAAACGCGAGCCCTGACCTGGGCCGAAATCACCCCCGATATTCTGCCCGACAAGATAGATACGGTCGATGCGGAAACCGCCCGCGCCTACTATGACGCCCACCCTGACGAATTCACCATACCGGAAACCCGCAAGGCTACCTATGCGGTGATCACGCCGGAGATTCTCGCCAAAGGTATCGAGGTGCCGGAAGCCGATATTCGCGCCCTGTTTGACACGCGCAAGGAAACGCTGAACACCCCGGCCCGCCGCATTGCCGACCGGATCATCTTTGCCTCGATGGAAGATGCCACCGCCGCAATGGCTCGTATTTCCGCGGGCGAGGCCAGTTTTGAGGAAATCGCCGCCGAGCGCGGGCTGAGCCTTGACGAAGCCAATATCGGCATTGTCCGCGCCA
>JALWPC010000084.1 GCA_026995265.1 Paracoccaceae bacterium | reverse complement strand
ATTATTACTATTATTATTATTACTATTATTATTATTACTATTATTATTATTACTATTATTATTATTACTATTATTATTATTACTATTATTATTATTACTATTATTATTATTACTATTATTATATATCAATATATCTTGATATGTACTATTAAACCTTTTGTCTTTGTTTACTTTCTGTTTACTATTCTATTAACTATTAAACCTTTTGTTTTTGTTTACTTTCTGTTTACTTTATTATGGTAATACTCTTTATTTATTACTGATTACTATCTTTAATAATAATCTAAGCTAACTTAGGCTATAATATTATTATAACAAGTAAGGGAGATATCTCCTAAGCTTGAGTTATTTAACTTTAATATCTTAAGAGTTATTTAAGATATAATAGGATATAATTATGTTAGATATAAGAAACATAAGTACTTATATTCTTATCATAAGTTTAGTTTCTATTTATTTTAATTTAAGCTAACTTATGATATAATATGAGTAAATAGCCCACTTAGGTAATGGCTTAAAACTTACACCTAACTAATTAAGCTTATTTTAAGCTAAGTTAGGTTATAATTATATTGTAAGTAAGGTATATGGGTGGTACATAAGCTACAAACATAAGCCCACTTAGTAGTTAGTAGTTAGTAGATAGTAAGACTACACAGTAGCATATCAAACACTACTCAATGAAAAGGTAAGGGTGTAACATTGTAGCAAGTGACAAAATATATCTATTTGATATTTGACTTGATAGTACTAGTTAGTATAGAGTGTCTTTACACCTTGTAAATCTAATAAGTACTTGCTAATGTTAAACTCCACAAGATATCTATATAGGGGAGTAAGGTAAAGATACTATACTAGTATGCTAGTGTATTGTATACTTACTAATTTATATATGATAGTGGGACTCTATAGAGGTGAAAGGGTAGGCTACCTAATAGCAGACAGTTAGGATAGTCCATTATAGAGTATAAAGGAATGTGAGCTATAATAGTTATTCTTTTATTTATAGATAATAGGTTATATATTTATACATCTCTCTCTACATCTAAACCTATCTTAGGGGGTAGTATTACTAAACATACTATCTAATATGATGTACCTCAGTAGAGAGATATATAAGTATATACTAATAGTATGTACTATATTAAATTAAATGGAGGTGTATTATGAGTACACAATATAAATTAAGTAATAAAGTTAAAAAGTCAATAGTAACCTTAGGTAGTACTTTAGAGGAGCAAGACAAGGCTATTAAAGAGTTGTACCAAACTATGCTTAGTGAGGCACTTAGACTAAATGAGGTACATTTAAAAGAGTGGAAGAAAGCATCTCTTGCTTATGTAAAGGAAGAAATCAATACTAAATGGGTACAGACTAAAGTAAGAACTGTAATTAATACAGTATATAAAGCTAGTAGTATGAAACTATCAGCACATACAGACAAACTATCTTATGATGTACTTAAATCTTATGTATCATTAGCACACTATCTATTAAATAATACTGAGTTAGGTAAAGCTGGAGTAGGCAGACTTAAAAGAAAAGTAGCCAAAGTAAAAGCTGAGACAGTACCAGCATATAATGACAGAGTACTAGATATTATCAATGAGTTTAAAAAAGAGTTTAAGGTAGTAGAAACATCAGATGGGGAAACTATTAAATTTAATCCTACTCAAGAGGCTACTAAAGTAGTAAATAATATAGATAAATTCTCTCAAGAACAATTAGAAACAATGATGAGAGCTATTCAATTAAAATTAGGGAGTGAGTAATGTTTAATAAACTTAAATATCTTTATTGGAAACTTAAATATAAGATTGAATGGTGGTGGTTTAAACTAACTTGGTAGTATATATACCTATAAGAGTAATTTTAAGGTATGTAGAAGGCTTAAACTATTCTTACTAAGGGTAAGGGTAGGGTAGCCTATTAAAATTGTATATAAGGCAAATATGATGTATGAT
>JALWPC010000083.1 GCA_026995265.1 Paracoccaceae bacterium | reverse complement strand
TTCTCGCCGCGGTTGGTCCACAGGTCCTGCAGCTTGACCGAGTAGTTCTCGTCGGTGAGAAAGCAGCAGCCGCCGGCCGGTTGCGCGTAATCCTCGAAGCCGAACTGTTGTGCCAGGGCGATCTGCGGCTTGCGCGAACGGCCGCTGAAGTCGTAGAGGCGTTCGCGGTCCACCCAGCCTTCTCGTTCCGGCAGGGTGGGCGGCAGGTTCTTGGCGCACAGGGGGCGCAGCAACAGATCCTCGGCGCCGGATTCCTGCTGCACCACCGGAAGAGTTTCCTTGCGCTGGGACATGGGGCGCTGACCCATGACTTCGCCGGTGATGATGAAATCGAAACCCTTTTCGCGAATCCACTCATGGGCCTTGCGCACCATGAAGATCTTGCAATCGAGGCAGGGATTCAGATGTGCGCCATAACCGTGTTTCGGGTTGATGACCACATCCTTGTACTCCTCGACGATATCGATGATGTGCAGTTTCATGCCGAGCTGTTCGGCCACCCACAGTGCATTGTTGCGCTTCGGCTTGTCCTTGTCCTTCTTGCGGATGGCGTGGGTATGGCCCTCGACACAAAAGCCGGTGAAGAAGTTGATGCCCTCGACATGTATGCCCTGCTCTTGCATCACCTTGGCGGCCAGCAGGGAATCGAGTCCTCCGGAGATCAGGGCGACGGCTTTGCGTGTCATGGAAAGGCAGCAGGCAAGAAAAAAGGGCGCTGATTATATCAGAGCCCTTGAAACAGAAGCGAACAGCGGCAGTGGGGATTACCAGCAGCCGGACTCTGAGCCGCTGTGGGTGCGAACGCCGGCTTGATTGATGGTCATGTTGCCGCAACCATCGGAGGATTGATCGCCGGCCGACAGGGCGGTCGCCGTCAGCAGGAAGGTCGAGGGCGGACCGGCATTGGTGGTCAGAGTGATACTGTAGCGAGCGGTTCCGGTGCGAGGCGACTGGTTGAAGGGCAGCGTTGCACCAGCATAACTGTTGTTTTCCGTGTAGTAGCGTTCCATGAAACTGGATAGTTCGAGCAGGTCGGCCTGTGCCTCGGAACGCCGGGTCTTCTTTACATGGTCGGTATAGGAAGGATAGGCGATTGCAGCCAGGGTGGCCATGATCACGACAGCGATCATGAGTTCAATCAGCGTAAACCCGCCGTTCCGGTTGAAAACGAGCTTCATTTGCGGTTCTCCTGGTCGGCCCAGATACGGGTTATCAATTTTTTACCCGATCGGGACGAGGTTTCAAGGTTATAGCGGATGCGCAGCCCGGGCTTCAGCGTGAGGTCATCGGGCTTTGCAAGTTTGCCCAGTCGATAGCGCACATTGTCGATGACGACTAATTTCTTGCTCGGTAGATAGCGGGTAACCTTGCCAACCAATCCGAAGCGGGTCGTCACCTTGTCGACGACCTTCGGTTCGCCATCAGCAGGTACGGCCATGACGGCGTAGGCACTGGGCATGGAGGAGACCAGAAGTATGGCCAAACCGAATTGATAGATGGTTTTCATTGTGTCTTCCTCTTGATGATCAGCGTATTTCTTCCCAGGAGATTCGGCCCAGGTACTCGGTTGCCTTGCTTTCCATGACGGTCTTCAGGGAGCCGGTACTGCTGGAGAGAATCTTGTATTCCTTTTTGGCATCATCCGTGATGACTGCCGGGGAAGCCACCATGCCGCCCGCGGGGTCGCGTCGGCCGGAGACCGGTGCCTTGTCCTGGTTATCAATAGCACCATCGCCATTGATGTCCTTGTCGGTGATGTAGTCGTCGCTGTCGATGACGCCGTCGTGATTGACATCGAAGGGCGAGGACTGGAGGCGACCGCCGGTCAGGTAATCCAGCTCCATCAGCCAGCTTTCACCACCGGCTGTACAGACCTGAGTGGAGGGGGTTCGGGTGACATAAACAAATCGTCCGTCGCGAATGACCGGGTTCACATCGACCCTTTCGCCGGCTTCGGGCAGATCAATGAACCAGCCGCGGTGGGTAGACCAGACCGGCTGGTTGGCTGTCATCAGCCGATAGTCAATGCCGGATACCGAGGTGGTGGTAATCATCTGTTGTTGAAGCAGCTGACTACGGCCGGTTACCTGGGCGTCCAGGTCCCAGATACCGTAAATGCTCTGCTGGGAAGAGTTCGAATTGTCTGACAATTCCATGTACTTGCCCGTGCCAAAGCTGACGATGTATCCACCCTTCGGGTGAGGTGTGACGAGGGGCATTGAAGTGATGGGTTGGCGATTTCCGCTGCTGTCCTCGGCGATGAACAGTGGCTTGCCTGCGGTTAGTGCAAGCCCCCAGTTGGAGGCACTTGCATCTGAAACGTCGAATTTCCACAGGTTGCCATAGAGGTCGCCGGCATAGATGGTATCGATCTTGCCATCGCCATCGATGTCATTGGGAATGGGCGTGGCCAGGCCGTTGGGAGAGGTAACACTGCCCTTGCCGGTATCAATCTTGATGTAGTCGGTACCCAGAGTCCAGGAGCCATCCATGCCGTCTTCGATAAACAGAATGTACAGATAGGCATGGCCATCACTGCTGGCATGTCCATCGGCCTCGGTATTGTTGTAGCCATTGCCGAGGATGACAGCCCACTTGTCATTGTTCATCTTGACGATTTGAGCGGATTGGTTGGTCTGGAAATTCCGCGAAGGCTCGAAGAAGGTGTAACCGAGGTCGGGGTCATCTTCGTCGCTAAACTCCCACAATACGATTTCATCGGCTTTGCTTTCCACGAATTTCGAGGGGTCGGTTACGTCGAGGGCGTAGACACCCTGACCACCCGCATTGAGACCTCCTACGAGAACCGTTTTCCAGCCGCTGGCATAGGCGTCGGCGACTGCAGGAGAGCCGTCCACGGTGTACTTGTGCTCGACGCTGGTTCCGTAGCCCTGGGCGGTGAGCCGGCTCAGGCGGGAATAAACGGCACGTGGTACATATGCTAGCAGTTCCTCACCATCGACGGCGCTGAAACCATGCAACATGCCATCATTGGCACCTGCATAGATCACCTCTTGTCGAGAGTCGTAGGAGCTCTGGAAACTGGAATAACCGGCCATTTCCAGGTCGCTGTAGCCGGCAGCAGGCTTGCCGACGTAATTGGGCGTGGAATGAACGATATCGCCGAGTTTGCCGTTGCGGCCGGTGCGGAATAGGGCGGCGGATGCTCCGCCTGTACCGCCACGAAGATAATCGACGCGGTCTGCACCGAGGCCATCGACGGTTCCGAGGAAATCGGTGTCAAGGGCATCCTTGGCTTGGGTATCGGTCTGTCCGGCAATATCGGACCAACGGAACGGTATACCATCCTGGCTGTCACGACCGTAGGTGATAATGACCCGGTCATCGGGATTCTTCAAATCCAGTTGCACAGCCGCATCCCAGTTGATGGTGGTACTGATTTCGCCGGCAAGGGAGATCGGTTTTGCCAGTAGCTGGCCGCTCCAGTCCGCGCTGCTGAATCGTGCCTGGTAGATCACGCTGTTGGAAGACAGCGAGGTGGAGTTGGTGGCAGCGGAAGAAGAGGACCCGGACTTGGCAAGAATATCGTTGAAAATGGCATCAAAGGCCGTCTTAAGAGTCGTAGGGTCGTTCGCCATGAAAGCGGTGCCCGTGCCGGCCGCGGCCGCTATGGAATCAAGGGCGGTCGGATCGGTGCCGGTGGGCAGGGCAAAGCCGATGACATAGGTTTCAACTCCATTGGAGTTCAACAGTGATGCAGTACTGGCAACCTCGGAAAGGGCTGTGACCGGGTCGCTGACTAAGGCTCCGTTCTCGTCGGTTGACGGTAAGCCATCAGTCAGCAATGCGATGAAGTCGTTGCCACAGGATTCGGGCGGTGCTGGTACCGGACCACCCTGGTTCGCAGGCAGTGTCTGGCCCGTGAAATAGTCATTGGCGGTCAGCAAGGTGCCCTTGAGAGGGGTCAGGCCTGCATTTTGCAAAGGCAGGGCCGGGTTGGTCGGCCCGTTGGTGGCGAATTGCGAAACGCCCAGCTTGGTCAGCAGATTGGAGACCTGGGTACCGACCAGGTCGTCGACCGGTATGTGGAGATAGCCGCGACCCGGAGAGGAGTTGGAGAACCAAGTGGGGCTGACCCAGTTCCAGGTCATGAACCGCCCGAAATCGAGAATGCCTTGTGCGAGGTCACTGTCGGTGGGGTAAAAACTGGTAGTAAACCAGTAGGATGAGTAACCTGCTGCGGCCTCGCTGGCGGCATTGTTCCAAATTGGAAGTGCGTCCGAGGTACCGGTCTTTGTAGTGAAACAGCGGTAGGTGTCCCAGGGGCCAGAGACAGGATCCTCACTACCATTGTCGAAAACGGCAGTGTTGGAATAGCAGAAAGCTGAACCGTAATTAGCATTCGCGTAGAAAGGCAGGGCGATATTGTAATAAACAAAAGCCCCGGGGTCTGTAGGGTTGGGGGAGCGAAAACGCTTGGTCAGAGAGTTTCTCGGACCGGTAAAGGTTGGGTCGTAATTGGCTGGGTCGTAACTTGCATCGTAAGGGGAGTTGTGAAGCTGCTTGAGGCCAACCCCACTTTGCTGATAGGCCATCAGACCCATGTTGATCTTGCCGGTGTAGGTGGCGATCAGGTCGCGCACTGCCTGTCGGGCAATCTCCGATTTGCTGTTCGGGCTGGCGCTACCAACGGCTGAACCATTGGCGGCTTCGTCCATACTGTTGGAATTGTCGAGGATAACCAGGACATTGGCTTTCGAAGAGTTC
This sequence comes from Paracoccaceae bacterium, assembly GCA_026995265.1. GTDB lineage: Bacteria > Pseudomonadota > Alphaproteobacteria > Rhodobacterales > Rhodobacteraceae > UBA3077. Next base: position 3,267 of record JALWPC010000083.1, on the reverse strand, counting down.
GTCAGGAACAGAGGAGCCTCATACAACGAAAGGGGAGCCGCGAGGGCCGACTGTCCCGTCAGGCCTGCAAGCAACAGGCTGATGGCACTGATGGTGAGTTTTTGTTGTTTCATTGTTCGAGCTCCTGTGTTCTAGGCTGTGGTCTCGGTTTTGATTCAATTCACCGGGAAATACGTGCTGCGCAGTTCAGAAATGGAACTGCCGGTCTGCCCCTGGGAAGCGGCAATGATGCGGTACATGTAGCGCCATCCCGTGCTGCCCGGCGGACGTGATTTGACGCCGTCGATAAGATAAACGGGCTTCAGCCCGGAAATGACCTCATCGGCCTCGATGCCGTTGCCACTTTTCAGATAGGTCTCCAGAGTGACCAGGGGAGTGCCGCCCGCACTGTTGTAGCAGAGGCCATTGGTGCAGGTGGCCGTCATGCCAGTATGGCCGGACAGGGTCTCGGCCTGTGCTTCGCCTTCTCTCAGTGCAGCTTCGGCGGCCTGGAAAGCGCTGTTCTTGTCCTTGAAGTTGCCGGACATCTTTTCCTGCAACACGGTGGACTGCATGCCGGAGATACCGATCAGGGTGACAACCAGCAGCAGGATCAGGCTGACGACGAGAGCGGCTCCGCGCTGAGAGGCTTTGCAGTTCAGTGGTTTCATGATTCGGGGTCCCGGGGTCATTTCAGGTTGTTGCGCAAGGCAACAGTTGTCGTAAAGGAGCGACGCAGGCGTCGATCGGCGGCGGTCGTGGCATTGCCGTCGAAGGTATAGGACTGCGGAGCGGTGGTGATGTTGTCATCGGAAGACTGAAGCAGCAGACTGATGCGAACACTGATGACATCATTCCAGTTGGTCACATTGTCGGCGGTCACGAAATTGGTGACCAGATTGTTGAACTTGTCTCCGACTCCATAGGTGATTTGCATCTGCTCGATGCCATCCACCAGCTCAACGGGATTGTTGGCATTCTCCTGCCGGTACAGGGAGGGGGAGCCGTTGGGGTTGTTCATCACGAAGAAGACCGTTGTGGAAAGTTTCTGCAACTGGCCATTGCCGGCGTAGCAGGCTCCCAGGTTCTTGGTACTGTTGCCCGGTGTGAAGCCACCGCCGGTGTTGTGTACCACGTTGGTGGTCAGGTTGGTGATCTGAAAGATGCTGGCCTGGCTGCAGTTTCCGGCCACGACGATGTCGCCGCTGGCCAGCCCTGCGGTACTGCTGATCTTCAGGTCAGCGGTGTAGGAGGCAGAATTCTTGCAATCGGCCGAATTGCTGGGTTGCCCGGTGATATCGACGCCAGAAGTGGTAGTGCCTCGAACCACGAGGATGTCACTGCCGCCGGTGGCGCCGGTGATTGCTGCTGGCAGAGCTGGAGTCCAGGTGCCACCTCCAGTGGCTTCGAAACCCTCGATGGGCTTGTCGAAATCATACAGAAAGCCGGGAGTGGCAGCGCCGTTGAGCGTATTGGTAAAGGCCTGGAAGCGGCCAGCGCACCCGTTGAAGCCAGCCATGCGCACCTGCTTGGTCAGATAGCGGAAGGCAAAGCGGGCATTCTCCTGGATGCGCGAGGTGGCCTCGGTCACCCGGTAGGTCTGATTGTTGCTGAGATAGATCTGTACCACGCCACCGATCAGGATCAGTCCGAGGACCATGGCAACCAGAAGCTCGACCATGGTCAGGCCGTGTTGATTTCTTGGTGAATTCGCCATTTTCATATCTTCGAACCCAGGGTGAAGGTTTGTGTCGAGCTGCCACCTGTGCCCTTGCTGTCGTTCCACTGGATAGTGATTACCGTGACTCCGGTTCCCAGGTCGGTCTGTATGGAGCCATCTCCCGCGGGTAGGTTGTTGGCGAGTGCGGTCAGCCATTGGTTGAGATCCGTTTGCACCAGGTTGGATCCACCGGGAGGAGTGGCGGACAGGGCGATGTCGTAACCGCCTGCCAGAGCAACCGCGCGATTCACTCGCATGCGCTCGAGTATGTTGTTGGCCTGGATGGTGGCTTCGGTTCGCATTTGTGCGCTGTGGTTGTTTTTCAGGCCTGTCATCTGCAGGCCGGCCAGCCCCAGCAACCCTACCGAAAGGACGAACAGGGCAATCAGAATCTCGAGGAGTGTCAGGCCTCGACTGGTTTTGCAATTCATGTTTATAACGTTCATCTCTTTCGTTTCTTCAGGGGCAGGTGATGTTGTTGCCATTGAGATCCTCGACCGTGTCGTCACCATTGGTGTCTATGGCAAGCCGAACCAGGCCACTGGCCAGCACAATGATGGCCTTCGCGCTCGAAGCGCCCCGGTCATCGCAGAGTACAAAGGTGCCGCTCAACCCGGGAGAGCTTCCCTGGCTGTCAAAGGTCAGGAAATTGTTGGAAAAACGCAGGGTAGTTCCGCTCTCGAGAGTGCCGTTGACACGGAGAATTTCCTCGCCGGCATTGATGGAGCCGCTCTGGTCGGTGTCGACGAATACGGCCCAGCCCTGATTTGAGGCTGTCCAGTTGGCGTTGCAGGTTGTACCGTTGCTGCTCTTGCAAACGCTGACCGGTTGGCTTCGTTTCAGTGCTTCGCTGCGGGCCATGCCCAGCGCTGACACCAGGCTGTTGATCTGGGAGGTCAGGCGATTGTCCTTGATGACATTGCTGAAACTCGGTGCACCAACTGCCAGCAGTATGGCGGCGATGATGAGCGTGAACAGCAGCTCGATCAGCGAGAATCCGTTGTACGATTTGATATGCATTTTTCAGAAACTTTGATGCGTCCGGTTTGGCTGGATTTCACCTGGCGGGAAATGGCAGCTGAAAATTTGTTGGATCTGGACTGTATCCTATGCCAGACCGGCAGGATTTCACTTGCGGATAGACGGGATTCCGGTTTGTCCGGATGAACGGCAAGTGCTTAATTTTTCTTGTGAACTGCGTCACACGGAGCGTAGTCGGCGGGGGGGAGACAGGCGGCTCTTTTCAGCAGAAGATCGGTCAGCAGCCGGGCGGAGGCGGGCGCCATGACGAGTCCGTTGCGGTAGTGGCCGGCGTTGATGAACAGGCCCTCGATCCGCGGATGTTCACCGATGGCGGGAATGCCGTCGGGGCTGCCGGGGCGCAGACCGCTCCAGTGGTGTTCCACTTCGGCGCAGGAGAGGTCGGGCAGCATGCGCAGGGCATAGTCGTGAAGGGATTCGCGCACTTCGGCACTGACCGACTTGTCGAAGCCGACACGCTCGGTGGTGCTGCCGACCAGCACGCGGCCGTCGCGGCGGGGGATAATGTAGCGGTCTTCGGACAGGAG
>JALWPC010000082.1 GCA_026995265.1 Paracoccaceae bacterium | reverse complement strand
GTTTCCACCCCCACAGGGCCGCCGCCGTAGTTCTCGGCCAAGAGCTTCAGGTAGCGGCGGTCCGCCCCGTCCAGGCCCAGGTCATCCACCCCGAGCCGCGTGAGAGCGATATTGGCGATCTCTTCGGTGACCTTGCCATTGCCCTGCACGATGGCGAAATCCACCACGCGGCGCAAGAGGCGGCCCGCCACGCGGGGCGTGCCCCGGGCGCGGCGCGCAATTTCCAGTGCCCCGCTGGGGGTGGCTTCGGCCTGCATCAGGCGGGCGGCGCGGGTGACGATCTGCACCAGTTCCTCGACCGTGTAAAAGCTCAGCCGCGTGGGGATGCCGAACCGGTCCCGCAGGGGCGTGGTGAGCAGGCCAAGGCGAGTGGTGGCCCCCACCAGCGTAAAGGGTTGCAGGTCAATCCGCACGGTGCGCGCGGCGGGGCCCTCACCGATGACGAGGTCCAGTTCGAAATCCTCCAGGGCGGGGTATAGGATTTCCTCCACGGCGGGGTTCATCCGGTGGATTTCGTCGATGAACAGCACGTCGCGCGCGTCCAGGTTGGTGAGAATGGCGGCGAGGTCGCCAGCCTTGGCCAGCACGGGGCCGGAGGTCATGCGGAAATTCACCCCGAGCTCGCGGCTGACAATCTGCGCCAGCGTGGTTTTCCCCAGCCCCGGCGGGCCATAAAACAGGGTGTGGTCCATCGCCTGCCCGCGCTGGCGGGCGCTCTCGATGAACACCGCAAGGTTGGCGCGCGCTTCGGCTTGGCCGATGAATTCATCCAGCACTTGCGGGCGCAGGGCGCGGTCGGCGTCCATGGGCTGCGCTTCGGGGCGGAGGGTTTGGTCCGGGCTGGTCACGGGGTTAATCCTGCGGTTGGGGCCGGGCGCGTCCCCTCTCCCGCTTGCGGGGGCGGAGGCGGGATGAGAAAACATTCTGGGGGAATGTTTTCCCCGCCGACATTAGGGTGGGGGCGGGGGCGGGAGTCACCAAGCATCAAATCAATTGCCATATCTCTACCCTTTCGGAGCCAGCAAGCGCAGGGCGTTGCGGATGATGTCTGACGCCCCGCCCTCGCCCGCCTGGGCAATGGCCGCGGCGGCGTCCCCATGGGCGTAGCCGAGGTTGACCAGCGCCGAAAGCGCATCGGCCTGGGCGTTGCTGTCAACATCCGGCGTGGTATCCACCACCTCGTATTCTTCAACCTTTTCAAGAGACTCCGCCGTGGGGGCCTCCACCACCTTGCTGGCGGCCCCGCCCATCGCCATCACCTTGTGGGCCTTGTCCTTCAGCTCCAGCACCACACGCTTGGCGAGCTTTGGCCCGACCCCGGGGGCGGCCTTGATCGCCGCTTCATCGCCCAGCGTTATCGCGCGACTGACGCCATCCGCCCCCAGCGTCCCCATAATCGCCAGCGCCGCCTTGGCCCCGACGCCCTGAACCGTAACCAGCAGCCGGTGCCATTCGCGCTCGCCCATGCTCAGGAAGCCGAAAAGCTGCAAAAGGTCTTCGCGCACCAGAAGCTCGGTGAACAGGGCCACGGGCGCGCCCAAGGGCGGCATGGCGGCCAGCGTGCGGGAGGAGACATAGACCACATAGCCCACCCCGCCGGTGTCGATCATCACATGATCCGCGCCGATATAATCGAGCCGCCCCGAAACCTTGCCAATCATGCGCTGGCCCTCTCTATGGCATTTTGCAGGCGGTTCGAAAACCGCGCGTGGTGGGTGTGGCACAGGGCAATGGCGAGGGCATCCGAGGCATCCGCATTGGCAATGCTGACGCCCGGAAGCTGCATCCGCACCATATGCTCGACCTGCTTTTTATCGGCATGGCCGACCCCCACCACCACCTTTTTCACCGCGTTGGGGGCATATTCCGCCACCTCCAGCCCTGCTTTGGCGGGCACCAACAGGCATATGCCGCGGGCCTGCCCGAGCTTCAGCGTCCCCGCCGCGTCTTTGTTGACAAAGGTATGCTCCACCGCCGCCGTTTCGGGCTGATAGCGGTGCAGGACATCGGTTAACTGCATGAAAAGGCTCAGCAACCGCTCGGAAAGGTCATCGCCCTCCGAGGCACAAACCCCGTTGGCCACATGGGTGATTTTGCTGCCCATGGCATCCACCACCCCCCATCCGGTGCGCCTCAGCCCCGGATCAATCCCGATCACCCGCATTGCCTGTTCCTTATGCTTTTCCCAGCCATAGCACGAAACGGGAACAAACGCCAAGCGGAAAACCCGCGCGAATTTCGCCGCGCGGGTTTAAGCTTTTGAGTGCCGGCTTACATGCCTTCGCCAGCCGCCATAATGCCCATGTGCTTCAGGGCTTCATTCAGGCCGCCTTCGCCCTCTGTCCAGTCCACCATGCCGTCGCCATTGGCGTCCACGCCCTCCAGCAGGGCGGTGGTGAGGGCGACATTCTCCTGAGTCGGGCCTGCGGCCTCGGCAGCGGTGGTCGCGGCTTCGATCTTGGCGATATTGGCCTTGATGGCGGCCACCCGTGCCACGGTGTTATTGGCCGAGGTGGCCACGTGCACCGCGTGGGTTTTCACGTTATCCGAGGCATCATCCGCCGCTGCCGCAAAGCCGATATGCTTGGCCACACCCGTGGCCGCTGCCAAAACGCCGTAGCCAAGGCCGGGGCCATTGGCGATGGCGCTCGGGTCAACCGCGTGCAGCACGTGGTTGGCATGGGTTTTCATCCAGCCGAGGTCATCGAGCTTTTGCGCCGCGAGGCCGGCATGGAAAACCGCAATTTCAGATTCGGCAATCGCCGTGGGCAGCAGGCCTTGGGCATCTGGCGTGTCGGCCCAGCTCTCGGTGACATGGCCCATATGGGTGTGGGCAACGCTGCCTTCGGCAAAGGCAGCAGAGGCCCCGCCAAGGGTAAGGCTGGCAATCAGCAAAAGGCGGGTGGCAGATTTGGTAAAGGACATAAAGCGCTCCGTTTTTATCGTTTGGTTACAAGACCCGATACGCGGCCTTGTATGGATAACGAGCGTACGGTGCAAATAATCCCGTTTTAGAGGAAAAATTTTTCCAGCGGCAATATTTCCGCCAATATTCCGGCTATCATATTGATATTTATCATATTATCCAACCTGAAAGTGACCTTACAAAACTGGTTTAGTAGGGTCGGTTACGAGCCGGGTTTATTCCCACTGTGGCATAGCACCCAGGGTTATTTCGCCAAATTCACCCATGCAAAAACCGCATAACGGGCATGGGATAATGCCGCTTGTCCGAGTCAGCCAGCGGGCCTATCTCCCGCTCATCCGATGCTGATATCGGCCAACGCAACGAAAAGGAGCCCATCTGATGGCTATCATCGAAACATCCCGCCCGGTGCCCTTTGGGGCCGTATCCACCTTCCGCATCGTCAATGCTTTCGAAAGTTTACTCGGCGGCATTGTGGGCGCCTACCGCGCTCACAAGACCGAGAAAACCTTGCGCGGTCTGAGCAACGCCCAACTTCAGGACATCGGCCTTGAGCGCGCACAAATCCGTGCTGTCGCCCGGCGCGCCGCGTATATGTAAAATTTACACTTAACCAGTAACAGGCCGCACCCTCGGGCGCGGCCTTTTTTTATGCGATCAGCCCAGATCGGATGCCGAGCTAACCACCTTACCCAGCAGGCCATAGGCCAGCGCCTCGTCAGTGTTGAGCCAGAAATCCCGCCTAGTGTCTTCGGCAATTTTCTCCGGCGTCTGTCCTGTCGCCTCGGCAAAAATGCGCTCGAAACGGGCTTTCATGATTTCAAGCTGCTCGGCCTGAATGGCAATGTCGGAGGCCTTGCCGCCGATGCCACCACTTGGCTGGTGCAAGAGGAACCGCGTATTGGGCAGGCAAAAGCGGTTTTCTTTCTTTGCCCCGATGAAAATCAGCGCCCCCGCAGAGGCCACCCAGCCAGAGCCGATCACCCGCACTTCGGGCTTAATGAACCTGATCAGGTCATGCACCATATCACCTGATTCCACATGGCCACCCGGGGAGGAAATGAACATGGTGATCGGGTCGTCGCTGACTGCCGCCAGCGCCAGCAGACGCTCGGAGGTGGCTTTGGCCAGCTTGTCGTTGATCTCGCCCACCACGGTTACATAGCGGTTTTCAAAGGTGATCCGCTCGGGGGAAAAAGGCTTCTTTTCGTCTTTATCATCGCTCATGGGTTGGGTCCTGCAATTGGTTTCCCGCCTTTCTGCCACGTTCTGCGGCCGGGTGCAATGCGGTGAATTCGGGGGCGGCGTAAATCGGGTGCCAATGCGGCGTTTCCCGAAACCTTGCGCATTAACCTAACGTTAACTCCGATTCTACTAAACTAGTTTAGTAGAATCCGTAAAGTGAGGAATTTTCGAATGAAACCAACAGATAAGCATAGAAAAGCCGCTGCCTTTTTTGACGCACTCGCGCATCCGCGGCGCCAAATGATCCTGCAGGTCCTGGAGCAGGTTAAGCCGGACGGCATCCCGTTTTATCGCCTGCAAAGGCGAACGGGGCTTTCCCCGACCACGCTATCTTTTCACTTAAGCAAAATGAATGCCGGCGGGATTCTACAGCGCAAAGTCAAGGGGCCGGAAACATGGCTCTCGCTCAACCGCGCCGCTTTTTCACGCTTTAGTGCACCCTAGGCCTTGCGCAACGTAATTGTTGTCCACTCGCCAATCACCCGCCGCTCGATCACCGCAAAGCCGTAGCCCTCATAGATGTTGGCCACGCCCCTGGCCTGGTAATTCTGGATGCCCGACAGAATCAGCACCGAGCCGCTTTCGCTATGGGCCTCCATCTCCGGTGCCAGCTTTTTCAGCGGGCCGGCAAGGATATTGGCAAATATCAGATCATAGGGGGCGCGCTTGTGCAACTCGGCATGGCGAAACCCCACCGATGTCAGGCACTGCACCCGCCCGCGCAGCCCGTTGGCGGCCACGTTGGCTTTGGCGGTTTCGGTCGCAATCGGGTCAATATCGCTGGCGATAAACCGGCCCGAAAGCACTTTGGCCGCCGCCATGGCCAGCACCGCCGTGCCCGCGCCGATGTCGGCCACATTGCGCGCCACCATGCCCTTTTTCAGCAGCGCATCAAAGGCCAGCAAACAGCCCTGCGTAGTGCCATGGTGGCCGGTGCCAAAGGCCATCGCCGCCTCGATCTCAAGGCCAATCTTCTGGCTCGGGACGATCTCCCGATCATGCCCGCCAAACACCACAAACCGCCCTGCATGCACGGGCGTCAGCTCGCGGCGCACCTCGGAAACCCAGTCTTTTTCCGGTATTTCCGACACCGCAAATGCCCGCGCCCCGTGGGCTGCCGCCAGCAGGCTGAGGGCCACTTCATCGGGCCGCTCCAGAAAATACGCCCCCACTTCCCAGAGGCCGGAACCGTCTTCCACCTCGAACACCCCCACGCCGGTGGGGGCCGGGTCCATCTCCCACATGGCCTCGCCCAGCGCATTGGCGGGGGTTTCTCCCATAAGGGTGGTCAGGGCGGAATAGCTCAGCATTTCAAGGCTCCTAAATGGGGCAACGCACGCCGGTGCCGCCAATGCCACAATAGCCATCCGGATTTTTAGCCAGATATTGCTGGTGGTAAAGCTCGGCAAAGTGATAGGCCGGCGCGGGCGCAATTTGCGTGGTAATAGGGCCAAACCCCGCCGCGTGCAAGCCCGCTTGATAGGCGTCGCGGCTGGCTTCGGCCTCGGCCAGATCATCGCCATAGGTGAATATCACCGATCGATATTGCGAGCCACGGTCATTGCCCTGCCGGTCCCCCTGCGTCGGGTCGTGGTGTTCCCAGAATGCCGCCAGCAGCGCGGCAAGGCTCAGCCGCGCGGGGTCATAGGTCACCTGCACCACTTCGGCATGGCCGGTGCGCCCCGTGCACACCGCCTCGTAGCTTGGCGCGTCCAGCGCCCCGCCCGCATAGCCAACAGAGGTCGTCCACACCCCCTCCATCTGCCAGAAAATCCGCTCGGCCCCCCAAAAGCAGCCCATGCCGAACAGCACCTGCCGGAAGCCCTCCGGCAGCGGCCCCATAATCGGCGTGCCCAGCACAAAATGCTTTGTCTCCGCCGTTGGCATCTCCGCTTTATCCTTTGCAAACCACATATTCCCTCCTTACAGCCGCGCCACAAAGCGCCATGCCGTCAGCGCCGCCAGCGCCCCCGCAATCACCCCCGCCAGCGCTTGGCCAAACACCACGCCCTCGGCCCCGAGCCACCCCGCCATGCCCCAACACAGCGGAAACATCAGCAGCCCGTCGCGCAGCCAGTTAAACCCTGTCGACCACATCGGCCGCCCAAGGTTATTAAACGCCGCGTTGCTCACAAACAACACACCGGTAAACACAAAGCCGCCAGCCGCGAGGTTGGTAAAGGCATAAACCACCTCCGCCCCCGCTGGCCCCAGCATAAACACCGACACCGCCACGCCCCGAAGCCCCCACAGCACGCCCCAAGCCAGCACAATATAGCCGGTGCTATACACCAGCGCATCCCGAAAGGTGGCGCGCACACGCTGCATCTGCCCCGCGCCGTAATTCTGCCCGAATATCCCGCCGACAGCGCCCGAGAGCGCAAACACCCCGCCAAAAGCCAGCACGGTGAGCCGCCCGACCACCGCCCAGCCCGCCACGGCCCCATCGCCAAACTGCGCGATAAACCCCGTGGCAATGTAATTGCCAAAGGGGGTGGAAAGCTGCGTCGCCACCGCTGGCAGCGCGATCACCGCAAAGGCAGGGGCGACCTTGCGCACATTGGCAAGGCTCGGGCGCGCGGCGAGGTCATGCACGCGAACCACAAACCACAACGCCAGCACGGTTGTCAGGGTGCGGGAAATATCCATGACAATCGCCGCGCCGTCCACCCCGAGGCCAAAGCCGAAGATGAACAACGGGTCCATGGTCATTGCCACCAGCCCCGCCGCAATGGTCACGACCATCGAGCGCATCGCGTCGCCCTCGGCCCGCAGAATGCCCGAGCCGACCATGCCCAGCGCCATCAGCGGCAGGCTTGGCACCGAGATTAGCAGGAAACGGCTGGCTATGGTCAGCGTTTCCCCTTTGGCCCCCGCCAGCGCCAGAATGTCGGCGCGAAACAGCAGCACCAGCCCCGCCAGCAATGCCTGCACCGCCACCGTGATCACCATGGCCGAACTGCCATGGCGGCGGGCCTGCGCGCGGTCGCCCTTGCCAATGGCGCGGCTCACCAGCGCCACGGCGGCAATCATCAGGCCTATACCCCCCGACAGGGTGAAAAACTGCACCGTCCAGGCAAAGCCCAGCGCCGCCATGTTTTGCTCGTCCCCCATGCGGGAGATCCAGAACAGAGTCGCGGCGTCGATCAGGAACATAAACGTCAGCCCGATGGTGGCGCTCAGCGTCATTTTGACCACGTGGGACATGGTGGAGCCGGTCAAAAACCGGCCTTGCGGCGCGCTCATACAGCCCCCTTGGCAAAGATCGTCTCCCGCCCCGGCGCAGGGTGGCGCGGGATCATCAGGCTTAAGGACAGCGACACCGCCGCCATGCCCACCGCCGTGATAAACACCGCCAGCGGCGACCACAGCCACATATAGCCCAGCAAGGCGGGCAGCACCACCGCCGCGATATGGTTGATCGAAAACGCCACCGCCGCCGTGGGGGCAATGTCGGCCGGGTCGGCTATTTTCTGGAAATAGGTTTTCCGCGCGAAGGCCAGTGCGAAAAACAGGTGGTCGATAATGTAAAGCCCGGCGGCGATCATCGCCCCCCAGCCAAACAGATAAATCCCGCCATAGGCGAGAAACACCAGCATCAGCCCGCCATATTCCACCAGCAACGCGCGGCGTTCGCCGAAGCGCTGCACAAAGCCGCCCATCAGGGGGGCAAATACCATATTGGCGGTGAAGTTGATCAGGAACAGCGCGGTGACCTCATCCACCGTAAAGCCAAAGCGCTCAACCATCATAAAGGCCGCAAACACAATGAATATCTGCCGCCGCGCGCCCGCCATGAATTGCAGGGCATAATAAAGCCAGTAGCGCCGCCGCAGGATCAGCCGTGTGTGCTGCATCGTGTGGGATTTGAACTGCGGGTAGGCCAGAAAGCCGATCACCGCAAGGATAAACGCCGTCATCCCGCCCGTCATGTAAACAAAGTTAAAACTCAGGCCGAGGGTTTTCCAAAAAACCACCAGCAGCACATAAACGATCAGGGAAGACGCCGACCCCGCCGCCACAATCCAGCCAATGGTGCGCGGGGCTTTGGCCTTGTCGATCCACTGGAGCTGCAGGGACTGGTTCACGGTTTCATAATAATGAAAGCCAAGCGAGGACAGAATGGTGGTGGTCAGCAGCCCCTCAAAGCTCGGGAACCACGCCGTAACGGCCGTTGCCAGCCCCGAGACCATCAGCATCAGCGCCCCCAATCGTTGCTCGCGGATAAACACCAACAGGCCCATCACGCCAATCGCCGCCAGGCCCGGGATTTCCCGCACCGATTGCAGCCAGCCTATATCGGCCCCGTCAAAATCCGCCACCTCGATCACGAAGTTATTCAAGAGCGCCATCCATGTGGAATGGGCAAAGGGCAGCCCCGCCGCCATCAGCACCAACAGGGCCACGGGGCGGCGCCATGCGGGCAGGTTTTGGGCCTCTTTGAGGGAAAGGAAGTGTCGCATTGGACCAGCCTTACGCCCATCACGCCGGAATGGCCAGAGCGCGGCTAAACCTTTAGTAAGTTTGCTCCGCCGACCCGCGGCCGCACCGTTATTCCCAAAGCAGCACCCCCTTTTTGGTTCGGCCAGGGCGCAATCCATTCGATACAGCCTGACGGTTTTTATTTGATCCCGGATTCAGCCAGCCCCGCCTCGGGGGCCGCCAAAAAGGCGAGGTTGGGGTGCCTTGGCCTGTTTGGGCGTTCGCGCCTGACGATATTTCGGCATTCTGATACATGCCTCTGTAGACATGTCAAATATGACATGTCTACAGAGGCATGCTTTGGTCGGCCGGTTGGAATGCTATAGCTCAGAGGGCGAGGCCAGGGCGGGCAGAACGCCGGATACCGCGGTTTTTCCGGTGCTTAAAGCACCGGACCCGCGCCTCGCCTTCGGCTCGGCGGGGCGGCGCGTCAGCTATTGCATTGTTTGGCGAGGTCGCGCCCGCGCCGCGCGGCGAATGTCGCGCTTGTGGCAGTGTAAATAAGGAAGGTCCTGGCTATCGGAACATGGCGCAGATGCGCGCCCTACCCGTTTACATCCACCACCACGCGGCCCTTAACATGCCCCTTCAGAATCGCCCGCCCAAGCTCTGGCAAGTCATGCAGTGTTGCAGGCTGAATCATAGCTTCAAGCTTCTCCATCGGCAGATGCGCCGCGATCTGCCCCCAGGCCCGCAGACGGTTTTCATAGGGCTGCATCACACTATCAATGCCAAGCAGGTTCACCCCGCGCAGCAGGAACGGAATCACCGTTGCAGGCAGCCCCGCACCGCCCGCCAAACCCACAGCCGCTACTGAGGCGCCGTATTTCATCTGCCCCAGCACCCGTGCCAGCATCGCGCCACCCACGGCATCCACACAGCCCGACCATGTTTCCGCCTCCAAGGGGCGCTTGGTGGTCTCGTTAATCTCCTCCCGCGCCACAATCTGGCTCGCCCCAAGGCCGCGCAAATAATCCGCCGCTTCCGGCCGCCCCGTCACCGCCGCCACCTCATAGCCCTTGGCCGCCAAAATCGCTGTCGCCACCGAGCCAACGCCGCCCGCCGCGCCGGTCACCAGCACCGGCCCATTCCCCGCCTTCAAGCCGTGGACTTCCAAAGCCATCACCGCCAGCATCGCCGTGAACCCCGCCGTGCCCACCGCCATGGCCTGCCGCGTGTCCAGCCCCTCCGGCAGCGGCACCAGCCAGTCGGCTTTCACCCGCGCCTTTTGCGCATAGCCGCCCCAATGGGCCTCGCCCACGCGCCAGCCGGTCAGCACCACCTTGTCCCCCACCTTATAACGCGCATCCTCCGAGGCCTCGACCACACCGGCAAAATCAATCCCCGGCACATGGGGGTAGTTGCGCACCAAGCCGCCGCCGGGGCCAATGCAGAGGCCGTCCTTATAATTCACGGTCGAATACTCCACCGCCACCAGCACCTCGCCTTCAGGCAGGTCCTCAACCGAAATATGCTCAACCGCAGCCGAGGTCTTGCCTTCGTCATTTTTGCGAACAATCAATGCGTTAAACATGCTCATTCTCCATATCCTTTCGGCATCGGCAGGTCCGGCAGCCCCTCGGCCCGCTTTTGCAAGGCCCGCCCGATGACCACACGGCTGATTTCCGTGGTCCCGTCAACAATCCGCAGCATCTGCGAAAGGCGGCTCAAACGGTCCATCCCGTATTGCGCCAACAGCCCCGAGCCGCCCATAACCTGCGTGCAAGTATTCGCCGCCCTTACGGCAGCATCCGGCACAAATTTTTTCGCGTGCGCCGCCATCACCGGCCCCTCCGGCGTGCCCAGCGCCTTCGCCGCCGCCTTGTAAAGCAAGCGCGAGGCCTCAAGGTCCGTGGCCACATCGCCAAGCATCCACTGGATACCGTCGAGATCAAGGTTCACCCCCTGAAACATCTTGCGGTTTTTGGCATAGCTCAGCGCCGTATCCAGCGCGGTTTCAATCAGCCCGCAACAGCCCGAGGCAATAGAGGTGCGGGCAATGTCAATCGCCATCAAGGCGCCCTGAAGCCCCTGCCCGATGGGCAGAATAATGTTTTCCTCCGGCACCTCGACATTGTCGAGATACATTTCCGCCAGCGGCAGAAACTTGTAAGACGGCGTGTCATAAAGCGGTCCAAAGCTCAGGCCCGGCGTGTCTTTGGGTATGGCAATCATGGCCATATCCTTATGCCCCGGCGCGCCGGAGGTTTTGACCACGGTCAGGTAAACATCGGCCTCCCCTGCCAGCGAAACCCACGCCTTCGCGCCGTTAATCACCCACTTGCCGTCCTTCACCACAGCGCGGGTATACATATTGGCAGCGTCCGAGCCCGATTGCGGCTCGGTCAAGGCGAAATTCGCCAGCTTGCGGCCCGAAGTCAGCGCCCGCGCCCATTTTTCCTTAAAAGCGTCGGTGCCATAGCCACAGGTGGCAAAGGTGCAGATATTGTGCATCGACAGCGCAAAGGCATAGGCCCCATCGCCCTTGCCAAGCTGTTCAAACACCTGAATCCCGTCGCCCAGCGACAGCCCCTGCCCGCCAAAGACTTCCGGCGCATACAGCCCCAAAAGCCCCGCCGCGCCCGCCTTATCCGAGGCCCCACGCGGCCAAACGCCCGCTTTGTTCCACCCGTCCACATTGGGCACAATCTCGGCGGCGCAATGGGCGCGCGCCGCTTCCAGAACCGCATCAATCGAGCTTGTCATATCGGGGCCTTTCCTGAAGGATTACCCGCGTATATTTGAACGCCCGTTCAGTTTTGTCAAATGCTATTTCGGTGGCTAGGAGCGGTTCACCAATGCCCCGCAATCTATGCTACTGGATTGGCAGGTCACCAGGTCTTGTGCAATGCGCACCAAACCCAGCCCCGTTACGATAATACTGTAATAGCCCGCCTCGACCCCTTGCAACTGGCCCACCATCACCACCTTGCCGTCCAGCGATGTCAGCGTAATGGTGGTTGTTTCCTGCCCAACGGCCTGCGCCGCCCCGAGCGCAAGCCAAACGGCCCCGATGGCCAATCTCCCGGCTAATTTTCCACGCATAGTCTATACTCCTTCAAAATGACGCCGCCAATGCATAGCGAATCCATAGCTTGAAAGATTGAAGCGAATCTTAAACTGCCCATAAAATCTGGCCAACCGACTCAGAGATTAACAGCCCTGAAACGTGGTAAATCCGCGAATCAAATCTGGAAATAGGGGTGTTTTAGAGTATGCCTCTGGTTTATGTGGCCAGAATTTCACGGCAAATAACCATGTCGCGAAATGATTTCGTCATTTTTTTAAAATTCATAGCGCATTTGTTCTAATTTCTTGCACTAGCACAAAAGCCTTGTTTTTAAGGGTTTTCTGACAGTCTCCGTCAGGGATCTGTCAGATAACCGCGGAAATAGGGGGGATTTGGCCTTAAACCTTGGTCATAAATACCTGTTCTTTGACTGAAGGTTATAAATTCGCCTTCGCCCACCCGTTTTTAATCCTTTGGTATCAACAGCCCCACTTCCCCCCAAAGCTCAATTTCGCATTCCGGCGAGATGGCCCAAATTCATCTCATTCGCAACACAACGTTGTGAAGCAACCAACCCGCAACGCAACGTTGTTGTAGACACGCAAACATAACTTGAAAGAACACGACCATGAAAATCACATCCCTTATCTCTGCTTCCGCAATGGTTCTGGCCCTGGCAGCACCTGTATACGCACAAACCACACCCACCACGCCGGCACCCACCACACCGGCACCCACCACGCCGGCACCCACCACGCCGGCTCCTACCACGCCGGCTCCTACCACCCCGGCACCCACCACGCCGGCTCCTACCACCCCGGCACCCACCACACCGGCACCAACCGGCATTCCGGCTGCATTTGCGAACGTGCCTGCCATTCAGCAAGTAGACGCCCAGCTCACCGCTCAGGGCTACACTATCACCGATGTTGTGAAAAACGCCGATGGCAGCTATTCGATCCTGTCCAAGTCCACGACTGGCCAGCTTCGTCTGATCAACATTAACCCTGCCACCGGTGCCGTAACCGATACCGTTACCAACGGCGTTCCTGCCGGCACCCCCGGCGTTAGCCCCGAAGGCACTCTGGAGCATGAGCAAAACGAAACCGATGCCATGGAAGCCCTGGAAAGCAATGACGACGGCAACGAAGGGGGTAACGAAGGTGTCAACGAAGGCGGTAACGAAGGTGGCAACGAAGGCGGTAACGACGCCGATGACTAACCACTAACCACGAACTCGGATACGGGCCGCCCATAGGCCCGTATAGGCCCCGCCTTCTGATCATCAGGCGGGGCCTTTTATTATGCGGGCATCCGCATTTCGACCAGTTTCACCCAGTAAGAGCAGCCTGCGGGGATCAGCTCGTCGTTAAAATCATAATCGGGGTGGTGCACCATTGCCGTGTCCCCATTGCCGGCAAGTATAAACGCACCGGGGCGGGCTTCGAGCATGTAGGAAAAATCCTCACCGCCCATTGTTGGTGGCACATTGTCAATCACCGCATTTTCACCGGCGATTGTTTTGGCAACCTCAACCGCAAATGCCGTTTGCTCAACGTGATTCACGGTCACCGGATAGCCACGTTCATAATCGACCTTCGCCGTAGCGCCAAACGCCTCGGCGGTGTGCTCGGCCACGCGCTTGATCGCCGCTTCCGATTGGTCTCGCGCCGCCGCGCTCAAGGTCCGGCAGGTGCCCTTGATATGCACCCGCTGCGGGATCACGTTATAGGCCGTGCTTTCGGTTTCAAAGCTGGTGACGGTGATCACCACATTCTCCAGCGGATCAATATTGCGCGCCACAATAGATTGCAGTGCCACCACGATTTGGCTCGCCACCAGCGTGGTATCTATCGCCTTGTTGGGCATCGCCGCATGGCCACCGATGCCTTCTACATGGATGTCATATTGGTCGGTCGCCGCCATAATCGCGCCGGGGCGAATGGCAAAATGGCCCACGGGGAGGGTGGGCATATTGTGCAGGCCATAGACCTCCTGAATGCCAAAATCATCCATCATGCCGTCCTCGACCATCTCCTTGCCGCCGCCGCCGCCTTCCTCTGCGGGCTGGAAAATCACCACAACAGTGCCATCAAAATTCCGCGTTTCCGCCAGATATTTCGCCGCCCCCAGCAGCATCGCCGTATGCCCGTCATGCCCACAAGCGTGCATTTTGCCTTCCACCGTAGAGCTATGCTCCACGCCCGAGGTCTCAAAAATCGGCAGCGCGTCCATATCGGCGCGCAGGCCAATAACTTTGCCCGAAGCGGTCGATTTCCCCTTGATCACGCCCACCAAACCCGTGCGCCCAAGGCCGGTTTTTATCTGATCCACGCCGAATTCCTTCAGCTTGGCCTCGACCACCCCCGCCGTGCGCTCGCAGGCAAAAAGCAATTCGGGGTGTTCATGGATATCCCGCCGCCACGCGGTGATCTCTTCGTGCATTTCGGCAAAACGGTTAATTACGGCCATTGGCTCACTCCTTCAGGGTTTCGATCAGGCGGCGCATGAAGGCCTCGCCCGCGTTGAGTTGGTCTATGCTGATAAATTCATTCGGCTGATGCGCTTGGTCAATCGAGCCCGGCCCGCAAACCACCACCGAGTAGCCCTCGCGCTGGAACTGCCCCGCCTCGGTGCCATAGCTCACCACATGGGTGCCGTTATCGCCGGTGATCCGCCGCGCCAGCGCCTCCGCCGCGCCCTCGGTTTCCGGCTTCAAAGCGGGGTTCACATCCCGCGCCGTCACGGAGATGCTGGCGCTTGGCTGAATGGCCTGAATCTCCGCCTCCACCTCGGCCACATAGGCCTTATATCGCTCGAACCAGTCCATCGGGTCTTGCGAGGCGGGGCAGCGAATATCGCAGCTAAAGCTGGCATTCAGCGCGGTGATATTGCTGGCCGAGCCCCCCTTGATCACCCCCACATGCAGCGTTGTAAACGGCGGCTCGAACATGGCGTCCACATCATTTGGCACGGCCACGCGGTTCTCTTCAAACCGCAGCCGCAGCCATTCCACCAGCCGCGCGGCGGTCATCACCGCCGAAACGCCTTGGTGCATCAGGCTTGAGTGCACCTCGAACCCCTTGACCCGCGTCATAAACCCGATGGCGCCCTTATGCCCGCTCACCACCTGCATCATGGATGGCTCACCCACGATCACCGCCGCCGCGCGGGGGAGTTTCTCCACCATCTCCGCAATCATAAACGGCGCGCCGATGCAGCCCACTTCCTCGTCATAGCTCAGGGCTATCTGCACCGGCCGCTTCAGCCCCGCCGCCAGCATATCCGGCACCAGTGCCAGCGCCAGCGCGTCAAACCCCTTCAAATCACAGGTGCCACGGCCATAAAGCTTGCCGTCCTTCTCAATCACCTGAAACGGTTCCGTCTCCCACGCCTGCCCCTTGACCGGCACCACATCGGTGTGGCCCGAAAGCACCACTCCGCCCTCTTTATCCGGCCCCACCTGCGCATAAAGATTGGCCTTTTGCCCCGTGGCGTCATACACGCGGTGGCTCTCCACCCCGTGGCCCGCCAGATAATCCTCCACAAAGTCGATCAACTCCAGATTGCTGACATTCGAGACCGTCGGAAAGCTCACCAGCTTTTCCAGCATCTCGCGGGGGGTGTAAAAGTCGGCCATGGGAATCCTTTTCCTGCAAGCCCGCATCCTGAAAAATCCTGACCCGTTGGTCAAGACCGGATAAATAGGGTGTTGTCGTTTGTGTGAACATATGTTTACCTGTTGATCAAATTGGCACCAAGCCATGCGCCCAAAGCGGCAAACCCTCGGAGGGGTATGAATGCGAGACCACAGCGCCACCGTCCTTGACGTGGCGAACCTGAAAACTGTTTTCAACACGCGGGATGGCGAGGTCCACGCGGTGAACGGTGTGAGCTTTTACCTGAAGCCGGGCGAGCTTCTGGGCATTGTCGGCGAGAGCGGCTCGGGTAAATCGGTGACCATGATGTCCCTCCTGAAGCTGCTGCCCATGCCCCCCGCCGAGATCCGCGAAGGGCAGATAGAGTTTGACGGGCGCGACCTGCGCAATGTCTCCGATGATGACCTGCGCCGGATTCGCGGTGGCGAGATCGGCTTTGTGTTTCAGGACCCGATGACCTCGCTCAACCCGGTTTTTACCGTTGGTTTTCAACTGGTTGAGCCGCTCCGGCTGCATATGGGGCTGAGCAAGGCCGAGGCCCGCAAACGGGCGGCGGAACTGCTGGAACTGGTGGGAATCCCCGACGCCGCCAGCCGCCTGAAGGATTACCCGCACCAGTTTTCCGGCGGGATGCGCCAGCGGGTGATGATCGCCATCGCGCTGGCCTGCGACCCGAAAGTGCTGATCGCCGACGAGCCGACCACGGCGCTGGATGTGACCATCCAAGCGCAGATTCTGGAACTGGTGAAAGAGCTGCGCCAAAAGCTCGGCATGGCGATTATCTGGATCACCCACGACCTCGGCGTCATCGCCGAAATCGCCGACCGTGTGGCGGTAATGTATGCGGGACAGATCGTCGAACATGCTGAAGTGAAAGAGCTTTTCGCCAATCCGCAGCACCCCTACACCCGCGCCCTGCTGGAAACCCTGCCCCGCATGGGCGAGGCCCGCGCCGCGCGCCTGCCCTCCATCGACGGCCAGCCCCCCAACCTCGACCACGCGCCCACGCATTGCGAATTTGCGCCCCGCTGCAAACATGCCTTCACCCGCTGCCGCAAGGAAAATCCGAAGCGCTTTGAGGTCAACCCCGCCCATGATGTCGCCTGTTTCCTCGCCCAATCCGGAGGGTCCACCGATGCTTGATGCCCCGAAAAAACCACTGGTGCGGGTGGAAAACCTGAAAATGCACTTCCCGATTTTTCGCGGCGTGCTCAAGCGGCAAGTGGGGGCGGTAAAGGCCGTTGACGGCATTTCCTTTGACGTGTTCGAGGGCGAAACCCTTGGTTTGGTTGGCGAATCCGGTTGTGGCAAGTCCACCGTCGGCCGCTGCGTGCTGCGGCTTTACGAGGTCACCGGCGGCTCGATCACCATAGACGGCACCGACATTGCCACCCTTTCCGGCGCGGACCTGCGCGCCAAACGCCCCGAAATGCAGATGATCTTTCAGGACCCGCAGGCGAGCCTGAACCCGCGCATGACCGTTGGTTCCATCATCTCGGAGCCTCTGGACGAGCACGAGCACATGACCCGCGACGAGAAGCGCGCCAAGGTTGGCGAGCTGATGGACGCGGTGGGCCTCGCCCGGCGCTTTGCCGACCGCTACCCGCATGAATTTTCCGGCGGCCAGCGCCAGCGCATCGGCATTGCCCGCGCCCTGGCGCTGAACCCGAAATTTATCGTCTGTGACGAGCCGATTGCGGCGCTTGATGTGTCCATTCAGGCGCAGGTTGTAAATCTGCTGGAAGATTTGCAGGAAAAATTCGGCCTCACCTACCTGTTCATCAGCCACGACCTCTCGATGGTCCGCCACCTCGCCACCCGCGTGGCGGTGATGTATCTCGGGCGGCTGGTGGAGCTTGGCGACGCTGAAACCCTTTATATGGCCCCCAGGCACCCTTACACGCAGGCATTGCTGTCAGCGGTGCCCAACCCCGACCCGGCGCAAGCGGGCCATATTGAAAGGATCATTCTGGAGGGCGATGTGCCCTCCCCCGCCAACCCGCCACCGGGCTGCACCTTCAGCACCCGCTGCCCGCGCGCACAGGCGGTGTGCAAACAGGATTCACCGGCGTGGCGGGAAATCGGCGAAGGCCACTTCGCCGCCTGCCACTTTATTGAATAACCCGAAAGCGCGGGCCAACCGCGCAGATTTCAACCAACTGAGGAGAAACAAAATGAAACTCAAATATCTCGTCGCCGGCACGCTGGGGGCTGCGCTGCTGTCCACCACAGCCATGGCCCAAATGGAGCGGGGCCGTGATGGCAACGCCAATATCATCTATTGGCAGGCCGCCTCCACGCTCAACCCCTACCTCTCGGGCGGCACCAAGGATATTGACGCCGCGTCGATGGTGCTGGAGCCTCTGGCGCATTATGACGAAAACGGCAACATGGTGCCGACACTGGTTGACGAAATCCCGACCGTGGCCAATGGCGGCGTATCGGCAGACCTGACCTCGATCACCTGGAAGCTCTCCGAGGGCCTGAAATGGTCCGACGGCACCCCTGTGACCTCGGCCGACGTGGTGTTCACCGCCAATTACTGCATGGACGAAACCGGCGGTTGCCAGCAGAGCGCCAAATTCGGCGGTGTGAAAAGCGTGGAAGCGCTGGACGACCTGACGGTGAAAATCACCTTTGACGGGCCAAAGCCCTTCCCTTATGGCCCGTTTGTGGGGGCAACCACGCCCATCCTGCAAGCCGCGCAATTCGCAAATTGCATGGGCACAGCGGCCCCGACCTGCACCGAGCAGAACTTCGGCCCCATCGGCACCGGCCCGTTCACTGTAACCGAGTTCCGCGCCAATGACACCATCTCGCTGGCCGCCAACCCGAATTACCGCGACCCGAGCAAGCCGGCCTTTGCCACGCTGACCTTCAAAGGCGGCGGGGATGCCGCCGCAGCAGCGCGCTCGGTGCTGGAAACCGGCGAGTTTGACTATGCCTGGAACCTCCAGCTTGCGCCAGAAGTGCTGGCCGATATGGAAGCCAAGGGACAGGGCACCGTGCTTTCGGGCTTTGGCCCGCTGGTAGAGCGCCTGATGATCAACCTCACGGACCCGGACCCGAAATGGGGTGACGAGCGCTCCACCGTGGCCCATCCGCATCCGTTCATGACAGACCCGGCCGTGCGCCAGGCGCTCTCCATGGCGATTGATCGGCCGCTGCTGGTGGAAATCGGCTATGGCAAAGCCGGTAAGGTCACCTGTAACGTGCTGCCTTCCCCTGCCATTTATGACTCGCCCAACAATGCGGGCTGTGAAGTGCAGGATATTGCGGGCGCCAATGCGCTGCTTGATGAAGCCGGCTGGGTTCGTGGCGCTGACGGTGTGCGTGAGAAAGACGGCGTGCGCCTGTCGATCCTCTACCAGACCTCGACCAACGCCGTGCGTCAGGACTTCCAGGCCCTGATCAAGCAATGGTGGGCCGAGATCGGCGTGGAAACCGAGCTTAAAAACATCGACGCGGCGGTGTTCTTTGGTGGTGACCAGTCTTCGCCGGATACCTTCCAGAAGCTTTATGCCGATGTGGAAATGTATGCCAACAACTTCGACGGCACCGACCCTGAAGCCTATATGGGCAACTGGCAGTGCTCCGAAATTCCTTCGCCAGACAACGCATGGCTGGGGGGCAACATGCCGCGCTATTGCAACCCTGACTATGACAAGCTGGTGAAAGAGATGGCCGGCACGGCTGACATCAACGAGCGGGCCCGCCTCGCGATTGCGATGAACGACATGCTGATGCAGAGCTACACCATCATTCCGCTGGTTCACCGCGGCAACGTGGCGGCGCGCTCCAACACCTTGGAAGGCGTGAAGCTCAACGTATGGGATTCAGACCTCTGGAACGTGGCCGACTGGTCCCGCGCCAAGTAAACCCTCTTGGCGGCTCCGCTTCGGCGGGGCCGCCGCTTTTGATTTTTTCTGCCGTTTTTTATGAACGAAAAACGCGAAACTGATAAGCCGAGGCACTTATGCTCAACTTCACCCTTCGTCGCCTGATGTTCACCATCCCGACGCTTCTGCTGATCAGTTTTATCATCTTCCTGATTCTCGATCTGGCCCCGAATGACCCGACCGGCAACCTGCCCCTGACCATCCCGCCCGAAGTGCGTGCCCAGATCCGCACCAGCCTTGGGCTGGATGAACCGATGTATTGGCGCTACCTGCTCTGGTGCAAACAGTTCTTCATCAACGAACCGCTGAACCTGCTCAACCAATGGTTTGGCTGGTGCATCGGCGATTGCGAAAACCGCCTGCGCGTTACCAGTTTCCTGACCCGCTCCCCAGTGGTGGACCTGATCGCCGAGCGGATGCCGCAAACCTTGTGGGTGGTGGGCATGTCCTACGTGGTGGGTGTGCTCATTGCCCTGCCCATCGGCGTGATCTCGGCCTATAAGCAATATAGCTGGTTTGACCAGTTCGGCACCCTGATCGCCATGATCGGCTTTTCGGTGCCCACCTTCTTCACCGGCGTGCTGATGATCGTGATCTTTTCCGTCATGATCCCGCAAGACAGCATGTTCTGGCTGCCCTCGATCTATGACACCACGCTCAAGGTGGTGGACTGGCCAAGCTTTGTGCAACAAATGCGGCAAATGGCCATGCCGGTGATGGTGCTGGCCCTGTTCAACGCCGCCCATATCAGCCGCTTCATGCGGGCCTCGATGCTCGATAACCTCAGCCAGGATTACGTGCGCACCGCCCGCGCCAAGGGGCTGAAAGAGAAAACCGTGCTGCTGGTGCATGTGCTCAGGAATTCGATGATCCCCGTGGTCACGGTGATCGCGCTCGGCATTCCGCAGGTGTTCGGCGGCGCGATTATCACCGAGCAAATCTTCAAGGTGAACGGTCTTGGCCAGCTCCTGATCATCGGCATCCAGAATTCAGACATCCCGCTGGTGCAAACCCTCACCTTCCTGTTCGCGGTGCTGATCGTGATATTCAACCTTGTGGCCGACGTGCTCTATGGCCTCCTAGACCCGAGAATCCGCTATGACTGACACTGACACCTTGGAAGATGACCGCAAATACCGTTCGCTCTGGGGCGATGTCTGGAGCCAGTTTCGCAGCCACAGGGGCGCGATGCTGGGCAGCGTTGTGTTCATCACCATCCTGCTGGCCGTGGCTATCGGCCCCTATCTCTGGGGGCTGGACCCGAATTTCGCCGATGTGCGCCACCGCAACCAGGGCATGAGCTGGGGCCACCCCTTTGGCACTGACCAGCTCGGCCATGACATGCTGGCGCAAGTGCTGCAAGGCGGGCGGATTTCCATTGCCGTGGGCCTTACGGCCATGGCGCTCTCGCTGTTTCTCGGCACGTTTATTGGCGTGCTGGCGGGCTATTTCAAGCGCTTAGACGGCCTGCTGATGCGCGGCACAGACCTGTTCCTCGCCCTGCCCATCCTGCCGCTGCTCTTGGTCATCATCATGCTGTTCCGCGATACCCTGCGCAGCATGTTCGGGCCCGAAACCGGCATCTTCATCCTGATCGTCTTCATCATCGGCATCACAAGCTGGATGCAGACCGCCCGCATCGTGCGCGGCGACGTGCTGGCTCTGAAAGAGCGCGAATTCATCCTCGCCGCCAATTCCATCGGCACCCCCTCAAGGCGGGTGATATTGCGCCATATCATGCCCAATATCCTCTCCCCGATCATGGTGTCCGCCACCTTGGGCATTGCCACCGCCATCATCACCGAAAGCGCGTTGAGCTTCCTTGGCCTTGGCTTCCCCTCCGACTTCCCCACATGGGGGCGCTTGCTCTATGACGGGACCCAGCGCATCACCCAGGCCCCCACCCGGGTGATCTGGCCCGGGCTGGCCATTTCGCTGACCGTGCTCAGCGTCAACTTCATCGGCGACGGGTTGCGAGACGCGCTGGACCCGCGCATTCGCGGCCGGTAAGACGGCGCATTCACCGAAAAGCGCAAAATGCGGCACTTTGCTGATTTCGCGCGCTTATGCCTGCGAGCCGCGTATCAGTGGTTTAGCCGCGCCGCCGCATAAATCAAACCCGGTCCGGGGGCCTGTATGATCACCACATACGCTCCGGCTTCGGCGGACGGAACGTTTACCACAACAGGGCCGGCACCATCCCAGCGGCCCAAAGTTTGCCAATCTTGCACCACATTGACGTAATCAATGGTTCTGCCTGCGTTTTCGCCCCGCTCGATCATCACCGTTTCCCCTGCGGCATAGCGCACAAGCTGAATATCCGCCTCCGGCCGCGCCTCGCCAAGCGGCGCAAGCTCGATCCGGATTCCCGTGCCGACATTGCTGGCCTTCACCGAAACCACGGGGTCATTCTCCTCGGCCTGCATGATCTGGCGCTGGATTTCATCCCCGCGGGAGCCGACCATATAGCTCACGCCCTGCACCACCATTTGCGGTGTGTAAACAGAACGCTGATGCCACAAATGCGCATAACGCCGCTGGCGGTTGGAATAGTCGGGGTTGGCGAATTCATCTTTCCAGCCCAGATAATCCCAGTAATCCACATGCAAGGCCAACGCAATCACGTTGTCCTCTGTGGCCAGCCTCGAAAGCAGCCGGTCAGCGGGCGGGCATGAAGAGCACCCCTGCGAGGTGTAAAGCTCCACCACCACAGGGCTTTGCGCCTCTGCCATAACAGGGGCCAGCAACAAAGCCGCCCCCAGAAAAAAATTTACCTTGGGCATACGAATCCTCGAATTCTGATCGCCACCAGCTTAGCGCGCTCTGCGGGCAAATTCCATTCAAGCCTTCGCGAGGTTCTGTGAACGCCAGATTTTGCTGGCCACCAATACAGCCAGATAGAGCCCGAGCACAAGGTAAAACCCTGCCATCGGCTGCGCCGGAAACAGCATTCTGTTCATCACCCGCCCGGGATAAAAGGTAAACACCCCGGCCACGCCAAGCGCCCAGAAGTAGAGCCCTTTCATGCTGGCCTGATGCGCCGCAATCCGCCCCTTGCGCGCGTGGTTAATGCCGCTGATCAGCCCCCACGCGCCCAGCACCGTGAGGATGTGAATCGGGCTAAACGGCCCCACCAGCCGGATCTGCCAAATGAAAGCCGAACTTATAATCGCAAACGCCATCGCCAGCACCCAAAGCTTGCCGAGCCGCCTGTGCAGCTTCGTGCCCTTGCGGCCATAAAATATGATCGGCCCCAGCACCACGGCCACGGTGGCGCCAATCGCGTGGGTCTGGATAACAGGGCCTGCTTCGAGCAAGGGGGTGAGCGGCATAGGGTCCTCCTGTTAAAATGCTTGCCCTCCCCGCTTGCCCCATTAAACTGCCCCGATAAACCGTCAATGCGCAGAAAGGCCGTCCCCTTCGTGAAATCCACCGCTTTGCAGCTTACGCTTCGTAGAATGCACGGGGCCTTCACCGCTCCCAAAGTGCTGGGCGGCCTCGCCATTGCCGCCGTGCTGCTTGGCGTCTCCGGCCCGTTCCAAACCTTTGAGGCCTTCGCCCTGCCCGCCCGCCTTGCCTATTGGCTCACCATCTGCACCCTCACCTTTGCCGCCGGATTTTTCGCTGGCACCTTTGCCGAGGCCGCTTTGGAGCGGCGGCTTTCCGAGTGGCCGCGCTTTATGGTCGCCAGCCTTGCCACCGCCATTGCTGTGGTCGTGACCGTGTTTCTGGTCAACCTGATCAGCCTGCGCGCCGCCCTCTCTGACTGGGCGACCATGCTGGAGCTTGCGGCCTATGTGGTGGTGATTTCCTTCGCCATCTCCGCCGCCTTCCGGCTGTTCGCAGAAAAGCCAGCACCAGCCCAAGCCCGCCTCCTTTCCCGCCTGCCGCTGGAAAAACGCGCGCCCTTAGTCTCGCTTTCCGTGCAGGACCACTACACCGAAGTCACCACGGCCAAGGGCTCCCACCTTGTGCTTATCCGCCTGTCAGATGCCATATCCGAGGCCGGCGAAGGCCTACAAATCCACCGCTCCCACTGGGTGGCGCGCGCGGCCATCGCCAAGGTAGAGCGCCAATCCGGCAAGGTCATCCTGACCACTGCCAGCGGGGCCAAACTCCCCGTCAGCCGCTCCTACCTCCCCGCCGTTAAGGCCGCAGGCCTGCTGCCATGAGGCGGCTTCTGGCGCACATAATGGCCGGCGCGATCGTGATTTTCGCCCGCACCATCACTGCCGTGCGCGGGGTCTGGAAGGGCGTCGCCCCTGCCCCCGTGCGGCGCGTTTACTTTGCCAACCACACCAGCAACGGCGATTTCATCCTGCTCTGGGCCGCCATCCCGCCGCAATACCGCCGCCACACCCGCCCCGTGGCCGCGGCGGACTATTGGCTCAAAAACAAGTGGCGCGCCTTCATTGGCCGCGACGTGGTGCGCGGCGTGCTGATAGACCGCAACCCCGAAACCCGCACCCTTGATCCCGTCACCCAAATGGCCGAAGCCACCGATGCAGGCGCCTCCCTGATCATCTTCCCCGAGGGCCTGCGCAACATGACAGACGCGCCGCTGCTCCCGTTCAAAACCGGCCTTTATCACCTCGCCACCGCGCGCCCAGAGCTGGAGCTGGTGCCCGTCTGGATCGAAAACCTCAACCGCGTGATGCCCAAAGGTGAAATCATCCCCGTCCCCATCCTCTGCACCGTCACCTTCGGCGCGCCACTGGAATATGACGCGGATAAGGAGCGCTTCCTGCAAGCCGCCTATGACGCGGTGCTGGCCCTCAAGCCCGATACGGGGGACCAATGACCGAACTGCAAATTCTTTTCACCGGCCTGCTGGTCCTCCTCCTCGCCGCCACCATAGTGGCGCAGGTCATGGACGAGCGCCACCCCAGCCCCGCCGTCGACAACCTCGTGGTCCGCATCAACGCATGGTGGGTCATGGTGCTGGCCCTCGCCCTCGCCTTCTTCATGGGCCGCACCGCCATGGTCCTGCTCTTCACCGTCGCCTCCTTCAACGCCATGCGCGAATTCGTCACCATCGCCGCCACGCGGCGCGAAGACCACCTCGCCGTCGCCGCCGCCTTTTTCCTTGTCCTCCCCCTGCAATATGTCATGGTCTGGATGGACTGGTACGGCATGTTCTCCATCTTCATCCCCGTCTACGCCTTCCTCCTCATGCCCATCGTCGCCGTCCTCAAAGGCGAAACCGAAAACTTCCTCGTCCGCGTCGCCTCGGTGCAATGGGCGCTGATGATCGCGGTTTACTGCGTCTCCTACGTGCCGGTGTTCCTGTCGCTCGACATCCCCGGTTTTGAAGGCAAAAACCGCCTCCTCATCGCCTTCCTGATCCTCATCGTCCAGCTCTCCGACGTGCTGCAATACGTCTGGGGCAAGGCCTTTGGGCGCCATAAAATCGCCCCGCGCCTGTCCGCCGGCAAAACGGTTGAGGGCTTCTTTGGCGGCATCCTCTCCGCCACCCTGATCGGCGCGGCCATGTTCTGGATCACCCCCTTCACCCCGTGGCAGGCGGGCCTTATGGCGCTGGGCATCTCCCTCATGGGCTTCCTTGGGGGATTGGTGATGTCCGCCATCAAACGCGACCGTGGTGTGAAAGACTGGGGCGACACCATCGCGGGCCACGGCGGCTTCCTGGACCGCCTCGACTCGCTGGTCTTTGCCGCTCCCCTCTTCTTCCACCTCACCCGCTTCTTCTGGATGGGCCACCCATGACCCCCGGCACCTTTCCGGCTGTCACGCAAAGCCTGATTTTGAAACTTGTCCTTTGTCAATAATTATTGACATTTGCACATATTTCACAAAGATTAAGCGAAGCGGAGGATGGAGTGGTGAAAATATCCAGCAATTACACGCACATGAAAGTTGAAACCCCGCCCAAGCGGCAAGACCGATTCGGCGCGAATACGGCCTGCGAGGGCGCGCGTGCGTCTGCGCGGAAAAGCAAAGAGTCCGGCAAAGGCAGCCTTGCCCTCACGGCGGGCTTCACCAGCCCCCGGGGCAGGGGAAAACTCAGGCAGACGCCCCCCTGCATGCGCCCAGTGGGCGTTAGCAGGCCCCGGCTGATCGCGAAACAGGTCTGTTTCGCGACCAGCGGCTGCATCCGACAGTCCGCCCTAAAGTGGATCAAAGGCCCGGACATGGGCCACCAGCCGGTCATCAACCGCGCCCGCGCAGGGCATTTTTTACAGGTCAACAGCATGGCACAACACAGCAAAAAAGAGGCAAGCCTATGAAGGTGAACGGCAAGCATTATCGGTCCATCTGGTTCAACGACGAGGCGGGCTGCGCCCAGATCATCGACCAGCGCTGGCTCCCCCACGAGTTCCGCATTGTGGACCTCGAAACCCGCGAGGATTTCACCGCTTCCATCCGCGACATGTGGGTGCGCGGCGCACCGCTGATCGGGGCCACGGCGGCCTTTGCCATGGCGGCGGAAATGAAGCGCGACCCCTCGGACAAGAATCTTGACGAGGCATGGGACGCGCTAAACGCCACCCGCCCCACCGCCATTAACCTGCGCTGGGCCTTGAACGAAATGCGCAATATTCTGCGGCCCCTGCCAGAGGCCGAGCGCGCCGCCGCCGCACACCAGCGGGCGCTGGAAATCTGTGACGAAGATGTGGAAACCAACCGCATGATCGGCGTCCACGGCCTCGAGATCATCCGCGACATTGCCGCCAGAAAGAAGCCCGGCGAGGTGGTAAACATCCTCACCCACTGCAATGCTGGCTGGCTGGCCACGGTCGATTGGGGCACGGCGACCTCGCCGATGTATCACGCCCAGGCGGCGGGGATTCCCATCCATGTATGGGTGGATGAAACCCGCCCCCGTAATCAAGGCGCGCTGCTCACCGCCTGGGAGATGAACAGCCACGGCATCCCCCACCACCTGATCGTGGATAACGCGGGTGGCCACCTGATGCAGCACGGCCAAGTAGATATGGTGATTGTGGGCACCGACCGCACCACGGCCCACGGTGACGTATGCAACAAGATCGGCACCTACCTGAAGGCGCTTGCCGCCTATGACAATAACGTGCCTTTCTATGTCGCCCTGCCCTCACCCACCATTGACTGGACGGTCAAAGACGGCGTGGCGGAAATCCCCATCGAGGAACGCGACGGAGAGGAAGTCACCCATGTGCAGGGCAAGCTCCCCGACGGCACCACCGGTTCGGTGCAAATCAGCCCGGACGACACCCCGGGCGGCAACCCCGCCTTTGACGTCACCCCCCGCCGCCTGATCACCGGCCTGATCACCGAGCGCGGCGTGGCCAGGGCCTCTCCCGAAGGGCTGGCGGAAATGTTCCCTGAGCACGTGCTCGGCTGAACCAACGGAGGCGGCGCGTCACGAATCGTGCTTGTGGCGAGGTTGCACCCGCGCCGCACTGCAGGCGCCGCGTGTGTGGCCAGAGTCGTAAGGGGGCGCTGCCCCCTCGCTACGCTCACCCCCGGAGTATTTTTGAAAAATAGAAGTCTGTCCAGCTTCTATTTTTCAAAAATACTCTGGGGTGAATGCGCTTGCGCAGAGGGGCGAAGCCCCTGACGATGCTCGCTACACCCGCGAAGGGTTGAGAGCGGCGCGGGCTCGGACTCGTCAAATAGCGCAATGCCAGACGCGCCGCGCCAGCGCTACGTTGCCAAAATCTCGCGCGCAGTTTTCGCGCTGGTCACCACGTGGGTGACATACCCCCCCGCAATCGCCGCCCGCATCGGGTCCACCTTGTCGGCCCCGTCCGACACCAGCAACCCCATATCGAGCCCCTGCAATTTATCCAGCGTCACCCCAATCATCCGGTCATCCAGCGGCCCGGGAATGAGGGCGCCGGACGCGTTGATAAACCGCCCGCAAAGCACGCCCTTGGCCCCCTGCGCCAGATACCAATCAAGATCCGCCGCCGTGGCCACACCAGAGCCGACAATATGGCTATCCGGCGCGCAAGACCCCGCCGCGAAAATCGCCTTGTTGCAGTGGCTGAGCGCCTCAAGCTGGTTATGGATTATCGGCTCGTCGCGCAGCCGTGCCGCCAGCGCCGGGTCGCTCAGCACCGCGGGCGCGTGCAGGTTGATGCACTTCGCCCCGAGGTTTTGCGCCATATGCGCCGAGCAAATCTCCGCCGTAAACCCATAAGGCGTGGCCATCGAGCCCACAAGCTGGGACACGGTCACATCGGGCAGGCGGGTCTGCTCCAGCGCTTCCGCCACCTCGTAAACCGTGCGCCCCCACGCGACGCCAAGCCGGTCGCCTGCGCCCAAAAGACTGGGCAGCCACTCCGCCGCCCCGCGCGCCACCCGCATCAGCGTGCCCTCTGCCGACGCCCCGTCGGGCACCACATAGGCCGCCTGTAGGCCGAAGCGCTCCCGCAGGTCCTCGGCCAGTTGGTGGCCGCTGAACACCTCGGGCGCAAGGCTGATGCGGATATACCCCTTTTCCCGCGCCTCTTGCAGATAATTCACCACCGTGGCCCGCGACACCTCCAGCCGCTTGGCAATCTCCGCCT
>JALWPC010000081.1 GCA_026995265.1 Paracoccaceae bacterium | reverse complement strand
GCCACCCACTCGGCAAGGTTTTGCCGGAATTCTGAAATTCGTATATCGGCCTACCCATGGGCAATCCCGCCTGTTACAAAACCTCCATTGGTTCATTCATAAGAGGTAAGCCCATGTTTCCCGATCGCCGCCAGTTTCTCGCCCTTACCGGCGCCAGCCTGACCATCGCCAGCCTGCCCGCAGGCCCGGCCTCTGCCAGCGCGGCCACACGGCAATTCGATGTGTTTCTGGGCCGCAAAAAGGTCGGCAGTTCATCGGTGAGCCTCAGCCGCAGCGGTAGCCGCGTGGAGGCCGAAATCGAGGTCAACCTGCACCTGAGCATTCTGGGCCTGATCAACTTTACCTACCATCTCAGCAACCGCGAAAGCTGGCGGGATGGAGTGTTGCAGGAAATGCGCTCCCGCACCAATAACAACGGCCCCATCGAATATGCCAACGCCACCCGCACCGGACGCGGGCTGGAAATGGATGGCAGCGCCTATCAGGGCATTATCGAGGGCAATCCCGCCACCACCAGCTACTTCACTCCCGATTTTCTGGAGCGCCGCACATGGATCAATACCCAGAACGGCGCGGTGTTTACCCCTTCTATCGGCCGCGTAGGCGCGGCTGATTTTGCCACGGGTGAGGGCAGCACCCCCTGCACCCGCTACGCCATTCGCGGCGGGGTGAACTCGGACCTCTATTATGACAGCAATTACGAGTGGATGGGCAGCAGCTTCAGCGTTGCGGGCCGCACCGCCCGCATTGCCATGTCCAGCCGAGGCGGCTCGCTCAATAGCGTCTGGCGCGGGTAGCCAAAAGCGCAAATGGTGCAGCGCGGCGCGAACGCGATCTTGCAAAGCAAACCGATGGTTGACGCGCCGCCACGTGTAGCCCTCGGCGCGGGTTGTTTTGCTGCGCAAAACGCCCCTTGCCTTTGGGCGGTGGCGGCGCGTCAACCATAGTGAATGTGGTAACATCGCGCCCGCGCCGCCCTTCAACCATTGCGCATGTGGCGAGTCCGAAGGGGCGCCCCTACAAAACCTTATCCAGCGCCGTGATCAGCTTTTGCACCTCCGCCTCGCTGGTGTAATGCACAAAGCTCAGCCGCAGCGCCCCATGCGCGGGCTCCACGCCCAGCGCCTCCAGCAGCCGCACCGCATAAAAATCCCCGCCGCCTGCCATAATGCCCTCTGGCACCAGCGCCTGCGCCAG
Source organism: Paracoccaceae bacterium (assembly GCA_026995265.1). Taxonomy (GTDB): domain Bacteria; phylum Pseudomonadota; class Alphaproteobacteria; order Rhodobacterales; family Rhodobacteraceae; genus UBA3077. The sequence goes on along the minus strand of JALWPC010000081.1, from coordinate 780 downwards.
CGCATAGCCCGGTCTGTCGGCCACCACAGACACCGTCGCCACCTTTCCTTCAGCGCTTTGTGGCCCAAGCAGCCGCACATCATTTCGTCCGCGCAAATAGTCCAGAAGTGGCGCGAGCAACCGCCGCTCATGCGCCGCTGTCAGCCCATGCACCGCCCTGCCGCGTGCCGCCGCATCCGGCTCCGCTTCAAAATGGTGCGCGTGCACCGCGTCAAGGTAATCCACCATCCCCGCACAGGCCGCCACCTGCGCATGGTCCGGCCCCGCTGGCGTGAAGCGCTTATACCGCACGCCCGCGTTAAAATAGTGCCCTTGGTTGGGCAGCACATCCGCCAGCGCCCGCTTGATCGCCATAATCCCCTGATGCGGGCCGAAGGTTTTATAGGCAGAAAACAGATAGATGTCCGCCCCCAAGCCGCCCACATCCGGCAGCCCGTGCGGGGCGGCGCTCACCCCGTCCACACAGCTATAAGCCCCCGCCGCGCGCACCATAGCGCAGATCTCCGTCACAGGGTTAATCTCCCCCACAAGGTTGGACACATGCGGAAAACACACCAGCTTCACCTTTTCATCCAGCAGGCCCGCCAGCGCCGCAGGGTCCAGATGCCCGACCTCGTCCACCAGCCATTCCCGTACCTCAATGCCCCGCTCCACCAACCGCCGCCACGGGCCGGAATTGGCCTCGTGGTCTTGGTTGGTCACAACAATCGCATCCCCCTCCGCCAGCATCTGCCCGAAGGCCTGCGCCAACACATAAGTGTTTTGCGTGGTCGAAGGCCC
>JALWPC010000080.1 GCA_026995265.1 Paracoccaceae bacterium | reverse complement strand
GGCAGATCGTGTGCTCTCACTTTCATTGCGCCTCTGAGTTTACTGCCCATTGACTCGCTGCAACTGAGAACTCCGCGATCCGTGTTTCAAGACGGGTCAGGTAGTTGACCACCTTGTACGCCGAGGCGACGTCGAACTGCATGTTGACGACACGCACATCCGTCGCAGTCGACTCGCGCAAGCGCTCACCAACCGCGGACAAACGCGACAGCCGTCGACACGCACACCGCCGACGTCTCAACGTGCAGCCGTCACTCAAGCGCGTACGCAGGCTGATTAGTCGAAAAGACCACCGTCAACCCCGCGCCGCACACGGGACAACCGCACGCCCTCGGCGCGCGCACCGGTGGAGTGCAGAGCATCACACGCCGCCACGCACCGGGCGGCAGCTCACGCTCACCGCCCGACACGCGCAACGCGCAATGTTCACGATCCACCGGCGCCATCAGTGGCTCTACCCGTTTCCTTCCGAGCAGTTTCACGTCCTCTTGAACTCTCTCTTCAAAGTTCTTTGCAACTTTCCCTCACGGTACTTGTTCGCTATCGGTCTCACGGTCGTGTTTAGCCTTGGGTGGAGCTTACCACCTGCTTCGAGCTGCACTCCCAAGCAACCCGACTCGCCGAGCGCCACTACCAGCGCGCCGCGCACCCGCACAGGACTCGCACCTTCTCCGGTCTGCGGTCCCAGTCAAGGGAGCTTAGGGCGCGCGACAACGCCGGATTGCGCGCTCTTCACGCCACATGTCCGCGCGACGAGGCGCCGCGGGATTCGGCGCTGGGCTCCTCCCGTTTCACTCGCCGTTACTCAGGGAATACTGGTTAGTCTCTTTTCCTCCGCCTAGTGATATGCTTAAGTTCAGCGGGTTGTCACGACTGATTTGAGGTTGAAAAGTCACGTTTCTTCCGCAGTCGACGCACTTTCACAAACGGCTGCACGCCCCCAGCCCGCACTCAACGTGGGGCGCGAGTGGAGACAGACACACGCCGTCGACACGCTACAACTCTAATGCTCTCAGGCCGGCCATTGCGTCTTAGGCAACGACAGGCGCAATGCGACCGACAGCAGCGACACGAAGGACCGCCGTCAGCACTGGCCGAGCTAGAGCTCCACCTCCGATCGCAAAGGATGAGGAGACTGTCTATGCAAGCGCAACCCTCAAACAGACGTGGCAGCGGGATGCGAACGCCCCGCCGCCGCAATGTGCATTCGAGTGTCCGATGCTCAATGATTCTGCATGTCGCATTGAGTGACGCCGCTGGCGGCGCTCTTCATCGACCCGTGAGCCGAGTGATCCACCGCTCGGAATGAGTAGTCTTTATTTGAGATCGACCACTGGACCGACCGCGAGGCCAGCCCAGCATTCGGCATCGACGATGCGTGCGAAAGCGGCACTCGATGATGATCCTTCCGCAGGTTCACCTACGGAAACCTTGTTACGACTTTTGCCCGGTTCAAGCCACACCGATCAAACCGGTTTCCATCGACAAGAAGTGCTCGCGCACCCACCAGTCGTCAGTCTCCGGCTTTCTCGAAACGGCTCAGTTCCGGGCAGCGACGGGCGGTGTGTACAAGGGGCAGGGACGTAGTCAGCGCAAGCTGATGACTCGCACTTACTAGGTATTCCTCGTTCAAGGGAAACAATTACAAGTCCCTATCCCAATCACGAAGGACATTCACCGGATTACCCAGTTCTCTCGAACCAGGCGCTCCAACACGCTGCCTCCTTCAGTGTAGCGCGCGTGCAGCTCCGAACATCTAAGGGCATCACAGACCTGTTATTGCTCCTTCTCACGCAGCTGAGCACTGCTTGTCCCTCTAAGAAGCGCAGCAGACGAAGAGGATCCGCGCGCCAGTTAGTAGGCCAGAGTCTCGTTCGTTATCGGAATAAACCAGACAAATCACTCCACCAACTAAGAACGGCCATGCACCACCACCCACCAAATCGAGAAAGATCGGCGACCTGTCAATCCTCACGGTG
>JALWPC010000079.1 GCA_026995265.1 Paracoccaceae bacterium | reverse complement strand
GTGCCGCAATGGGGGCGATTGAAGCGCGGACCAACAAGATTTTGATCCGCCGCCGCTTTCAGTGGAATTTGAACGTGTGGCGGCTGGACGGGGCGGCGCAGGCGTTTCCGGTTTCGCCGGTGTCTTTTATTCTGTATGTAAGAATGGTGGCCGCCGATGGCACTTGGACGGCGCTGGACCAAACCCGCTATACGCTGGTAGCGGATGATCAGCGGCCTAAAGTTCTGGCGCTCAAGCAACCGTTTCCGCAAATCGAGGCAGGGGGCTCGGTCGAGTTTTCGATTTTTGCCGGGTATGGAGCATGGGCACAGGTTCCGGCGGATTTGCGGCAGGCGATGCTGATGTTGGCGGCGCTCTATTATGAGAACCGGGACGCGATGATCTCGGGAAGCGGGCAGATTCCGATGGGGGTGTCGGCGTTGCTGGAGCCTTATAAGCGCGTGCGGCTGGGAGCGGCACCATGAGCGCGCCCAGGCTTAACCGTAATCTGGTGCTGGAGGAGCTTTTGCGCGTGCCCGATGGCATGGGCGGCTTTACCGAAAGCTGGGTGGCCAAGGGAGCCTTGTGGGCCAATCTGGACGCGCGCGGGGGCGTTGAGCGCCAGGTGGGCGCGCGCACGCTTTCAGTGAACAAATTCAGGATTATAACCCGGGCGGCTCCTTTCGGGGCCGATAGCCGCCCACGACCGGATCAGCGCTTCAGGGAAGGCGGGCGGGTCTTCGATATTCTGGCTGTGGGCGAATATGACGAGGCGGGGCTTTATCTCGAGATTTGGGCCGAGGAGGGCAGGCTATGAGCTATGCGATGAGCGCGGCTTTGCAAGAGGCTGTATTTACGGCGCTTTCCGGCAATGCGGCATTGGCGGCATTGGTGGAAGGCATTTATGATGCACCGCCGGGGAGCGACGGGACGCCGCCGGTTGGCACTTATGTAACGCTCGGGGACGAAGCGGCCAGGGACCGGTCCAGCGGGAGCCATAAAGGGACCACGCTGGATTTCGAGATCAACGTTCATTCGGATTTCGCCGGGTTTGGCAAGGCCAAGGAAGTGGCGGCAGAGGTGGTGGACACCCTGGCCTGGGCTGACCTCGCATTGAGCCGTGGCGCGCTGGTGAACCTGAAATTTTTGAAATCGCGGACGCGTCGGGGCGCGGCCCCGGAAACTCGCCGGATTGCGCTGGTTTTTCGCGCAATCCTTGATGATGGCATGATATAAGGAGCCTATAAAATGGCAGCTCAAAAGGGCAAAGACCTACTGATAAAAATCGATATGACCGGCGGGGGGAGCTTTACGACTTTTGCCGGTTTGCGGGCCTCCCGAATCTCGTTTAATTCGGAAACGGTGGATATTACCAATATGGCCAGCCCCGGGGGCTGGCGGGAATTGCTGCCGGAAACAGGGGTGCGTTCGGCGAGCATCAGCGGTTCTGGCGTTTTCGTGGATGCGAGCACGGTAGAACGCGCGCAGAATTACCTTTTTACGGGAAAAGCACCGGTTTTCGAGTTCTACGCGCCGGGGTTTCTGATTTTTCGCGGGCCGTTTATGATCACCAATCTGGAGATCGCAGGGAACTTTGATGGCGAAGTGACCTATGATGTTACCATGACTTCGGCAGGTGCCGTTTCGGCGATGGCCCCGCCGCCGCCACCACCACCGGGGATTTAAGGGATGAATCCCTATCGTGGTGATGTAACGCTGACATTGAACGGCGAGGTGCAGTGCATGCGTCTGACCCTTGGCGCGCTGGCCGAACTTGAAGCGGCGCTGGAGGAGGGCTCTTTGCTGGCGCTGGTGGAGCGGTTCGAAAGCGGGGCATTCAGCACGGCCGACCTGATTGCGCTCTTGTTGGCGGGGCTGCGGGGCGGCGGGCTAGATATTGACCGCGCAGCGCTGATGGCAGGCACCATAGAGGGCGGGCCGATTGCCGCCGCAAAGGCGGGGGCGCAGTTGCTGAAGCGGGCCTTCAGCGTGACAGATGAAGCGGTTTGACTGGCCCGCG
>JALWPC010000078.1 GCA_026995265.1 Paracoccaceae bacterium | reverse complement strand
CCGAATTCCATGTCGAGAAGAATGACTCCGGTATTATAGCGATGATCACAAATAACTCGTTTCTTGATGGTGCAACGCAAAGAGTAATGCGGAGACATCTGCGTGAAACTTTCGACGCGATCCACGTGTTGAATTTGCACGGTGATATTCGAAATGAGACCGCGACGGCAGCTTCGGACGAAAACATATTCGACATAACACAAGGGGTTTCGATTTCAATAATGTGGGTAGTGGATGGAATCAACCGAAAGGCATTGGCTCCTGTCCGATACTTCGACCTTGAGGGGACTCGAGAGGCGAAGTACAATAGCATTGAGTCTCTGTTCATCGCGGATAATGGCTTCAATGTGATCGACAGCAGAGAGCCTTCATTTCGGTTCATTCCAGAACACAGGGAAAACTTGTCAGCCTATGAAGCGGGGTTCCGCGCTGTTGACTTGTTTCAGGTCTATAGTTCGGGGGTTCAGTCTAAGAGGGACAAAATCTGTGTGGCGGAAAGCAAAGAACGCCTTGCCTCAATAATAGATGATTTCAAGAATCTTGACGAGGATAGGATACGCACCAAATACGCTCTCCCCAGTGATGGACGCGATTGGACCATGAGCTATGCCCAAAAGTTGGTGACGCTGTAATCAGGCGGCATGTTTTTCCTGCTTGATCCCGTCCTTGAATTCAACCCCCTCGATAATTTCTGGCAGGCGAAACGCGCCATCGAGTTTGCGCCATTTCTTCTTGGCGGACATCATCAGGCGAAAGGTCATGGCCAGCGCGGTTTTGCGGCCGAGGCAACCTTTGGTCTTTTTAGTTCGGTGCCTGACGGTGGCGAATGTGCTCTCGATGGGGTTCGATGTGCGGATGTGTTTCCAGTGTTCAGCCGGGAAATCGTAGAAAGTCAGCAGCACGTCCCGGTCCTTGGTCAGTTTCCCCACGGCACGCTCGTATTTCACGCCATAGGCTTCGACGAAGAAATCGAAGGCAGCCTCGGCGTCCTGCTTGTTCTCGGCCATCCAGATGTCCTGGAGGTGGCCCTTGGCTTTGGCTTGCAGCGACTTCGGCATCGCGTTCAGAACGTTGCCCATCTTGTGGAACCAGCAGCGCTGTTCACGGGTCGAGCCGAACACCTCGCGCAGGGCGTTCCAGAAGCCGAGCGCGCCGTCGCCGATGGCCAGGTCCGGGGCCTTGCTCAGGCCGCGGCGCTTCAGGTCCAGCAGCAGTTCGCGCCAGCTCTGGCTGCTTTCACGATAGCCGTCCACGAGGCCCAGAATGTCCTTGTTCCCCCATTCGTCCGCACCGATAATCACCAGCATACATTGCTTATCCGCATCCATGCGGGGTTTGAAATAAACCCCGTCGGCCCAAAAATACACATAGCGTTTCGCCGACAGATCGCGCCGGTTCCAACGCTCATATTCTGCCCACCACTCGGCCTTGAGGCGCGAGATGGTGCTCGACGTCAGGCCTCCGGCATCAGGGCCAAGAAGGGCGGCTAAAGCTTCACCAAAATCGCCCGTGGAAATACCCTTGAGATAGAGCCACGGCAGCAGTTCCTCGACCGATTTCGCCCGGCGCAGGTAAGGCGGCAGAAGGCTTGATCTGAACCTGATCTTTTCACCGCCTGTGCCCCGGTCACGCACCCGAGGCACCTTCACCGGAACCGGGCCGATCCCCGTCATCACTTCGCGCTCCGGCAGGTGCCCGTGGCGAACAAGGCGCGCCCGGCCGGCGGAATCCTTCAGATGCGCGTGCCTGGCCAGAAGATCGCAAAGCTCTGCTTCAACCGCCTGCGCCAACAAATCCCGCGCACCTTTGCGCAAGATGTCCGTCAACGGATCAGGCGAAATTCCGGCTGGATCGGTGAACTCCAAAATCGTATCGTTTTTCATGTGGCATATCCTTTTCTCTCTGAGAATCGCGGCGCGTCAACACCGCCATGATATGCCACCCAATCACCCCATCACCAACTTTCGGGCATTGCTCAAGCTGAAAACGTGGCCGCCAACTT
>JALWPC010000077.1 GCA_026995265.1 Paracoccaceae bacterium | reverse complement strand
GCTCTTGCCGTAAGATAATCCGCGCTTTGTAGGGCCGTTGGCTTTGGTAAAGCGCGTGGTTATGGGCCTGAATATACTGGCCGGTTTCAAAAAACCGTGCGATGCTTTTCCGGATGTCGGCCAGCGGGTGTTCCATTGGTTTGCCCGAATAATTCCGGAAGGAAATATACATATTCGCCAGAGACGCGACCTTTTGGTAGGGGTTTCTGACCGCGTAAACCAGCGTATATTCCTGGCTTGGCGGGTCCAGAAGCGCCTCAACCGTGGCCAGTGGCATGTGGTTGAAGAACGGGTAGGCGGTGGCGGAATGCACGCGGGTTTTAATGGCGGCCTCGAAGTTTTGCGCCTGCACCAAAGCCAGATATTCGGCCTCGACCCTGTTTGCACGGCTATAGTTTTGCGGCTGCCCGCCAAGGGCCAAGCGAGCCAGCTCGTCCGCGGGGCTGATGGGGGTGAGGATGTCTTGGGGGCCGCAATGGGGGGAAAGCGCGATTTCGATGCTGGTGCCCGCCACTTTGCGGCCCTTGATGAAGATGAATTTGTGCTTGTGGCTGAAAATCATCGGGCCGACCCTTCAGGCGGGAGGTAGCCAAAAAAGCGCTGGTAGTCAGCGCACAGGGCTTCGACTTCTTGTGCATATTTCACGAGGTCTTCGGGCAGGCCGCGCTCGGCCAGGGTTGGCTCTCTGAAGGGGCGGTTCTGGTGGCGCCGGGCCTCGAAGCCACGGTTGAAGCCTTCCAGAAACTGGTTGGCATTTTCGCCAAAACGCCAACCCAATGTTTGCTCCAGCGCTGCGCGGCAGGCCGGGTCTTGGGTGAAATCCTCATAACGCAGGATGGTGTAGACTTGGCCACACTTGGTGAGCGTCTTGCAAAACTCCACCAGCCCCCGGGATTCGCGCAGGCAGTAATCCTGCACCCAAGCGGGGGGGAAGCGGGACTCGTTGCCTTGGCGCCGATGCTTCTCCATAAAGCTGAGCGCGACGTTGAAAATATGGCGGACATTGATCAGGATATGCTTGGGGGCGAACAGGTCCAGCACCCGCCGGTGCTCGCTACATTGCACCTCTTTGAAGCCCCATTTGATCGGGCGTAAGTGCGGGCCGAGCAGGTGGCTGAGCCGCGCGGCGGGGCCCAGCCCCCCGGCTTGCTGTTCAGCGGCAGGCGGGATTTCAAAGCCGTATTGCGCCAGTTGCGGGGCCAGCAGGGCGCGGTAGGGCGGGGTGTGAAACCTCGGCTCTATGAAGATGATCTGCTTTGGCGCGCGGGTCAGGGTGTTGCACAGCATGGTGCTGCCCGAGCGCCCGATGGCGGCGATGTAAAGGTCTGGCCGGAGGTTATCCATCAAAGTGCCCGCTTTCCATAAGCCCGAGTTCCCGGGGGATGATGCGCGTGGCGGCTGATTGCCGGCGCACCCGCCGGGCCGCGTTTTGCGAGCGAGCCTGAAACAGCGCGGGGTTTGCGGCCATGTCCAGCATCGCCTCGGCCATGCCCGCCGCATCTTCGGCGGGCAGCAGGCAGGCGCAATCGGGGGCGGTGAACTCCGGCACGGCGGCCACCGCATTGGTGACAGGCACCAGCCCCGAGGCCATGGCCTCGTCCCGCGAAACGCCTTGGGTATCCATGCGGGTGGGCACCAGAAACACGCCGTTTTGGGCGTGAAGGGCGCTGATTTCTGCCTGCGGCACAAAGCGGCGCTCGCAGCGCACATTGGCAAAGGGTTCCAGCGGCGCGAGCTGGGATTCAAACAGGGCACCGTCGCCGATAATGTGGAAGGTAAATTGCGCAAACAGCTTATGGCTGGCCATCTTTACAATCGCGGCGGCGGTCAGGTCATTGGCGTAGGTCCAGTTGTTGAACGGGCGGATGGACAAGACCTTGAAGCGCTGCGCGGCGGGCTTGGGGCGATAGCGAAACAGGTCGGTATCTATCGGATTATGGATGACGCCCCAATGGCCGGCAGGCAGCGCCATGCCCAGGCCGCTTTGTGCCCGTTCAGCGGCGTTCGCGGACACGAAAACCAGCTTCAGATTGGCGGGCCAGCTTTGTGCCAACTGCCGCCAGAATCGCATCCGTGCAAGAAAGGTTTGCTTTTGCGCCTGCCTTCGAGGGTCGGCTTTATCGGGGAAATTGGATTGGTAATGGGGTAGCATTTCAGAGCCATGCAGCCAGCCAAAAACCGGAAGCGTGGTGCCCGCCGCCATGAGCGCGGCCCACATGTCATCGGCCAGCGCGTGGGCGGCTATGCAATCTGGGGCGAAGCGCGAAAGCGCCTGTTTGAGCGCGGCTGTGTCTCCGGTTTGAACGGAAACGCCGCCAAAGCTGTGCCGGCCCCAATTGGCCCCGAGCACGAACACTTGCACATGGTGGCCAGAGGCTCGATATTGCACAACTCTTTGGTGCAGGAACGGATAATTATAGAGTTGCGTATCGCTCGGGTAGCCTCTGCAAAGTAAAAAAATACGCATTTATGGCTTTGCCCGGGTGATTGCTACGCCTTTATGGTGGATACCACACATGCTGCAAAAAACAACAACAGCCAGCCTGTTTTATTGGTATTTGAGCGGGATTTCGCAACCGGGTTGAGCACGGATAAGAGCTTGCCTATATTGAGCTTACATTTTTTAACATCTGTGGGTAAACAGTAAGCGAGAACGCCTTGGCACACAACCGCCGCGCAAATGAACGCCAAAAGGGATGAGACTGAGACCATGATTGACCAAAACACCCAATTCGCATCAGCGGAAACAGAGGATACGGACACCTATTCAATGGCCCGTGTTCAGTTGCGCAATGCGATATTGGCCTCTGATTTTGACAAGATCGAGCGGGTTTTGCTGGAGATCATCAAGGCGGATCCAAGCCGCATTACAGAGAAAATAGAGCTGGTGGACCATTGTCTTATTCACCACAAGCGGGAAAAAGCCGAGGCGTATTTCAAGCGCATTGATGTTTCGTCAGAGTTTCGCGACGAGGCCCTGCCTGCCTATGTTTACGTTGATCTGCTCCGCCTGAACCTGATGTTCGGGCACAACCGGACCGCCGCCGCCTTTGCGCGGCTTCTGGCCCCTGATTTCACCGAGGATGCACGAACCGCGAGCCTTGCCTTGCGGGCATTTGACCGTGCGGGCGACGAAGCCGGATTTGCCGGCGCGGTGGACAAGGGGCTTGAGCTTTGCCGGAACGAGCCGGATATGCTGGCGGAAATTCTGTTTTTTCTCAATAACCGATCAATGTCTAACACGGTTGTGCAACAGGTTGGCGAGATAGACCTTGAAACCGCCAGCCATGCCGAGCTTGTATTCCAGTACGGGCGGGCCCTTGCAGAGATTGACCCGACAGGGGCCGAAACCATCAAGGCCGTAGAAAAGGCGCATGCGCTGGGCGGGCAGCCGCTCAAATCGGCACGCTTGCTTTCGAAGCTTTATCTTTCTGTGAACCGGACGGCAGATGCGCTGGAGGTTTTGCGGGGCCTTGAAGGCGACGATCAGCCCGAGTCGGTGCAGGCGCAATATGCCGATGCGCTTTTGGCGAACGGTATCTATGACCAAGCCGCCGCGATATATCGCAAACTGGTGGCAAACAATCCGACCCATGGCGGTTGGCGGCGGGCCTGCATCAGCGCCCTGTTGCTGTCGGGCGACGAGGCTGCGGCAAAGGCCCTGTATCAGGATGATCTGAAGGGCCGGAACCTGAGCGGGTTTGCCAATTTCCAAGCCGCACTGGATGCGATTGACCATAACCTGGACAGCGCTCGCATTCCGGCTTACCGGTTTGACTGGGCGTATGAAAAGCTCACCCAGCTTGGCTGTGCTCCCGCCGACCGTGCAGCATGGGAAAACGAGTGCAAATGGGTCAATCTGGCCGACCATCTGACGCTGAACTGGCTGGAAGCCCGCGTGCAGGATGCCGACGAGATTTTGCCGCTGATCAGCGGCGCGACGGAATCGCGCGCCATGATTCAGGACCATATGAGCGGTGGTGTAGGGGCGTTTATTGCTTCGGCCCATGTTGGCGGGCTGTTTGCTGGCCCCTTTGCCCTGGCACGCTCGGGGCTGGATTACCGCTGGGTGGCCTCCACACCGATGGTCACCGATATTCCCGGGTCTGAATTCCTGCTTTCGACCTTCTCGAAAAGCAAAATGGGGTTGGCGCGCAAAATATTTACGGCGGTGAAACGGGGGGCGGTTGTGTCTATCGCGATTGATGGCAATAGCGGCATTGAAACCAGCACCGTGCCGTTTTTGGGCGACACCATCCGCCTGTCGGATTTCATCCCGCGCGCGGTTTACCAAACCGGCGCTAACAGCTTTTTCCCGAAAGTGCTGTGGCGCGCTGGGCGAGTAAACATCGAGCTGGTGCGCCTGGCCATGCCAACGCCGGAAAATACGCTGGACGAGTTCATCGAAATCTGGTTTGCAGACTTTTTGCAGCAACTTACCAACCTGTTCAAAGAAGCGCCGGAAAACCTGCGGATGACCGGCGGCTTCTGGGACGAGGTGACGCTCTAGCCTCCCGAGGCGGGTGGTTCGTAAAAGCCTTTGAGCGTGTTGACCATGGTTTTAAGGGAAAACCGGGCGTTTACAAAGGCGATGGCGGCCTTGGACATGGCCTTCATGCGGGCGGCGTCATTCAAGGCCTCGACCATCTGCGCGGCCAGCGCTTCGGGCGTGGCCTCTTGCAGGGTAAAGCCGGATTCCCCTTGCTTGAGCGCCTCTGGCGCGCCACCTACATGCATGGTGGCCACGGGCACACCAAGCGATTGCGCCTCGATCAGCACGTTGGGCAGCCCTTCGGTGACCGAGGAGAGAAACAGCATATCCATGGCGCTCATCCACGGTTCCACCGGTGTTTGACGGCCGGCAAAATGGATGCGGTCAGCCAGCCCCGCGTCTGCCACCTGCGCCATAAGCGCGGCGCGCATTGGCCCGTCCCCCACGATAAGCCCGTGGACATTTTCTGACTGCGCGATGGCCGCTATCAGGGTGTTTACCCACAGGTCCGGCCGTTTTTCGGGGGAAAAGCGCATAACGCCGCCGATCACCCTGGCTTTCGCCGGAATGCCGAGATTTTTGCGAATGTCGCGGCGGTCATTCCGGTCGGCTTTGGCCCGGATGCTCTTGAAATCATAGCCGTTGTAAAATGGCGAGATGGTGCCGGGTTCAATGCCCAGCCAGTCTTCGTAATCTTGCGCGCCATTGGCGGAATTGTTCACGATTTTCAGCGAGCCACTGTAAGTGAGCAGGGCCTTGTAGCCTTCGGCCAAATAGCGGCGGAAGCGGGAAATTTCGCTTGGGCGGGTGGAGCGGGTGCAGAGCACGATTTGCGGCACGCCCGCGGCCACGGCGGCAATGCCACCGGCGATATTGATGGTATCCTGCCACAGGTGCACCACGCGCGGGCGGGTTTTGACCAGATAGCCGAAAAACGGCACAGCGATGCGGCTGGCATCCAGCGGGAGCGAGGCCAGTTGCCGGATGGTGGCAGCATGCTCGGGATGCCCGGCCAGTATTTGCCGGATGCCGGAGGCAAGGCGCAGGGCTTCAAGGTCCGTGATCTCGGCACCGGTTTTCTCGACATCCGGCAAGAAAAAGTCATTGCCGGTTTTGGGGTTCAGGGAATTGACCACAAGGCGGCAGGCGCCCATCGCGCGTTTTTCCTGCATAATCCCCTGCACCACATAGGCCACCTGCCGTTCGGCCCCGCCTGCACCCAGGCTCGAGCTGAATTGCACGATCCCTTCGCGGGGGGTAGCATCCGGCGTGGCACGCTTGACAATGGCATGAAACAGCATTTCGGGAAACAGGCCCTTTACGGGCTGCACATGCGGGCCGCCATTGTCGGACATGGCCCGAAAGGCCGCCACACATTGTGCGCCCAGATGGGCGATTTTTTCGGAGCGGCGGGGGAAAACAAGGCTGTCGATCTTTTGTATATGGCCCCAGGCGCGGTCATAGCGCCCCTCCAGCATTTGCAAATCGGCCGCCATTTCATGGGCTGCGGTCGACTCGGGGTCGAGCTTGACGGCCTTGTTGGCAAAGCGTAACGCGGGCCCCGATTTCTGCGCCGCCATCATGATCCACGCGGCATCGGTCAGCTGCGACGGCGTGGATTTTCCCAGAACTTTAATCGCCTTATCGGCAAAGTCGGCAGCATCTTCCAGGCGGTTATCCATGGCCAGGTGGTAGGTGCCGTTGCGCCATAAAAGCGCTTCATTCGGCGCGGTTTCAACGGCTTTTTGATAGTGAAGCACCGCATCCCCGCGCCGGTTGTTCTGGGCCAAAAGCCCGCCTACGGTGTTGAGCAGCGAAACATCTGTCGGGGCCAGTGCCAAGGTGAATTCGGCTTGTTTGAGCTGCTGGTCAACGGGGCTGGGCTTTAGCTGCATCAAGCGCAGGTAGAGGCGGTTGAGCTGTTCGTGGTCCGGCTGCTGCAACAGGCTGTCGGTGATCGCGGCTTCGGCCTGCTCCACATATTTCATATCGAGCAAAAAGCCGATATAGCCGAGCATCAGCGGAAAGTTTTCCGGCTGGCTTTCCAGCGCCTCGGTATAGGCTCTTAGCCCCGCCTCGGGGTCGGTGGCCGACAGGCAGCGCGCCTTGAAGCTCACCCGCCGGAACGGGTCCAGAATTTCCCAATGCTGGTCTATCAGGGCCTGCGCGCCTTCATGGTCCTGATTGCCCATCCGGCTGCGAATGAAAAAGGTGATGGCTTCTTCGTGCTTCGGATTTTTCTGCAAGATAAGCTCGAAATGCTTTCGCGCTTCTTCCTGGTTTCCGGTGTTCACGGCGATGCGGGCAAGGAAAATTCGCGCGCTGTCGGCATAGCGCCCGGTTTTGCTCTCCAGCAGGCTTTCCCACGCCTGCGCCGCCTCTTTCCAGCGCTTTTGCGCATAAAACGCACGGGCTTTCAGGAATTCGATCGCGTCGGCATGGGCTTTCTGGTCTTTGACCTTTTCCACCCAATGCGCCATTTCGGCATAGTGTTTATGGTCAAAAAACCGGGTGGCATAGTCCAGCGCGACGCTGTCACTCTGGCCCAGCGCATAGCCTTTGGCGGCCAGCGCTTTGGCCTCGTCAAGCTTGCCTTCAGATAGGCTGATCCCGATCATAACGGCGTAAAAACGCGGTGCGTTGGCCTTGTCCTGCATGAATTCGGAGGTCTCGCAATAGGCGCGGGCTTCTTTGAAGTTGCGGGCGTTGAGCAGGGCCGAGATATATTGGTTAACGGGACCGGCCCTGCGGGCGTTGAGCTTGGAAATTTCCAGCCAATGGGTGGCGGCATTTTTCCAGGCGCCTATTTTATTGGCGGTATAGGCCGCGGCCTCGCGCACCGCGTGGTCGTCTGGCGCCGCCCGCAGGATTTTCTCGAATTTCTTCAGGGCTTTCGGCAAATTGCCACCCTGATAGGCATTCAGCCCCTGCGAGAGCAGCGTTTCCAGTTCCTTGCTGTCCATTATGCGTCTGCCAGTTCCTGTGTCTGCCCTGTGGATATGGTCATTGGGCCGGATTGCCCGCTTTCCATGAAGGTTTGGTGCCACATTTCAAGGCAAAGCAGGCCCCAAATGCGGGTGCCGTGGTCTTCGCGGCCGGAAAAGTGCTGGTCAAGCATCCACTCGATGAAAGACTGCCGGAAATAGCCGCGCTCAACAAATTTTTTGCTGGTCAGCAGGTCGCCGACAAGGTCTCGGATCTCGTGGCGAATCCAGTGCTTGACCGGCACCGAAAAGCCCTGTTTTTTGCGGTAGAGCAGGTCACGGCTAAGCTGGGGCTCCATGGCGTATTTCAGCAGCGCCTTCATTTCCATATTGCCATGGCGCTCGAACACCCGCAGGTTTTGCGGCAGGGAGGCGGCCCAATCGGCCAGTTCGTGGTCCAGAAACGGGCTGCGGCCCTCGATGCTGGCGGCCATGGTGCCAATGTCTGACTTGATCAGCAGATCATCGGGCAAATAGGTGTTGACCTCGGCCCGCGCGGCGATGTCGAGCGCATTGTGCTGTGTTGCCCCTTCCATGAAGGCGGGGAAACGGTCCGCCGACGGGGTGAGGTAATATTCCATCAAAGCGGGGCCATAGCCCCATTGTTTGTGCAGGTCGCGAAAGGTGGCAACATATTTGACATAGCGGTCACGAATGTTGGGTGGGCCAAAGGCGGCGTCATAATTCTGGTGCAGGGCGGGGCTTATGCCGGATTGCTCGGCGCGGGTTATTTCGGCGTGAAAGCGCTGGTAGCGGGAATAGCCGATGAAGATTTCATCCCCGCCATCACCGCTGAGCGCCACGGTCACGAATTTGCGGATTTCATGGGCGAGGGCGGTGGTGACCAGGGCTGAAGAGTCCGCATAGGGCTCGCCATAGTTCCAGATGATCTGGGGCAGGGTGTCAATCAGGCTGTAATCCATCATGAAGGCACGGTGGTCGGTGCCGTATTGCTCGGCAACCTCGCGGGCATAGGCGGTTTCGTCATAGCCCTCTATATCAAACCCCACCGAGAAGGTTTTGACGGGCTCGGACATCATGGACGACATACGCGCGATCAGCGCCGAGCTATCCACCCCGCCCGACAAAAACGCCCCCAGTGGCACGTCTGATTCAAGCCGCACTTTGATGGCGTCATCCAGACGCTCCAGCAGTTCGCCGGCGGCGCTCTCGATGCTCATCGAGGCTTTTGCGGGGTCAACTTCGGCCAGGGTCCAGTATTTTTGCAGCGGGGGCCGGTTCTGGGCGGAATGCTCCGGGCGGATCAGCATCATATGCGCGGGGGGCAGCCGATTAAGCCCCGAAAACGCGGTTTTGGCACCGGGGGTATAGCCAAAGCTCATGAAATCATGGATGATTTCAAGGTCGACCTCGCGCTTGAAATGCGGCCATTGCAAAATGGACTTCGGCTCGGAGGCAAACAGAAATACGTCATCGCACCACGTGTAAACCAATGGCTTTTTGCCAAAGCGGTCACGCGCCAGAAACATCTCCTGCTTTTCCTTGTCCCAAATGGCAAAGGCAAACATGCCGCGCAGGCGGGTGGGCAGGCCCTGCCCCCATTGCCGGTAGCCGTGCAGCAGCACCTCGGTGTCGCTTTTGGTGCGGAAAACGTGGCCAAAGCCCTCAAGCTCGCGGCGCAGGGCTTTGAAGTTATAAATCTCGCCATTGAAGGTGGTGATCAGGTTTTGGTCAGCGGTGACCATCGGCTGGGCGGCGCGTTCGTTCAGATCAATAATCGAAAGCCGGCGGTGGGCAAAGCCAACGGAGCCATGCACCCAAATACCGCTGCCATCCGGCCCGCGATGCCGGATTTGTGCCGACATGGTTTCCAGGCTGTTTTCAAGCTCACGCTCGGGAAACTGGGTTTTGGAACAGTAAACCCCGACAATGCCGCACATCAGCTTAGCCCTTCACTGCTCAGGTTTCTCATTTCGGCTAACGAGTCCAATATCTTTTGACCGTCCTCATGATCAGGGTCCAGTTTCAGCAAAGCCGAAACGGCTTTCATGGCTTCGGCTTTGTTGTTCAGGTTGGCATAGCAGCGCGCGAGGTTCAACAGGGGTTCCGGGTCTTTTTTATCCAGTTTTGCCAGTTGCGACCAATAGTAATGCGCCTCCGCATAGAGCCGGTTTTCCAGCAGCAAACGACCGGCCACGCGGTAGGCATATTTGGCGCTTGGGTCCAGCCGCACAAGGTTTTTTGCATAGTCCAGAGCTTCGAAATCTTCGAAATCGCACAGTTCCTGCAGCTTGCTCTGGCCCAAAATCCGGATATTTTCCACAAGCTCGCCAGCATTGTTCAGCGGCAATCCGGCTTTCTGCAAATCAAATATCTTGTCGCAAGCCCGCAGAATATCGTGGTTGTCCAGCAAGGCCTGCACCTCTTGCGCCGCCATTTCAGACAAACGCCCCAGTTGCTTTTCACATTCTGCATGATAGGCGCGCGATTTTTCATCATCGCGTTTATTGACGGCGGAAAACGCGGCGAAGGCCAGGTCTGGTTTTTTGAGGCGCTGGGCGGCGCGGGCGTAGTTGAGCAGCAGCCAGGAGTTATCCCAGAACCGGTCGATTTCAGCGCTTAGAAAATCAAATGCGGCCTGATGGTCGCCCAGTTGCGCACTTGAGCGGCCCGCTATGATATAGGGTTCGGGCTCGGTAGGGGAAATCTCTATGCAGGTTTTGGCGTGCTTTACCGCGTCGGCATAGTTTTTCTTCCGATAAGCAGCCTGGGCTTTTTGCAAAAACGGTTTGCGCAACCGGTTTAGCGAGGTTCTCGGGTAGCTTGAATCAGGCGTATATATCTGCATGGCCTGATAGCAATGGGCTGCCGCGAATAGGTCACTGCGAATCTCGAACCCAATGGCCGCATCTCTGGCTGTCCGCGCCAGCTTTTCACAAAGGGCCTTCGCGGAAGGATCGTTGGCTGCAGCTTTCGACAGCGCTTTGGCTACTTCGATTCCCATGCCCGATTCGATCGCCTTTAGGGCGAGTTGCGGGACTGCACCGGAGTTCAGACGGCACAGGTTCGTGAAGGCTTGACCGATTTTTTCGGTATTTTTACGATTTATTAAGCATTGGACAAATATGCTGGAGGCCTCTGGATGATCTGGTTTTTGATGGATAAATTCTTCGATGTATGTCTGGCAATTTTCCCAGTCTTTTTCGAGCCGCGCAATACGCGCGGATTGCAGGAAAGGCTCGGGTAGTTCCGGGGCTATAATTGTCAACTTGTTCCAATAGGGTTTGGCAAGGGAGGGCTCTCTGCGCTGGGTGTAAACGCGCGCGGCATATTGCAACGGGACTTTGCTGTCAGGGTCGGATTGCAGCATTTTTTTTGCCAAATCGGCGCATTTATCGAGGTCGCCAGTTTTGTAAAACTCGACCAATTTTGAATGTTTTTCCAGCAGATTTTCGCTCATTGTCACACCTCACGTAGGGTCAATTAAAATGCAGAAAACTCGAAAAAATGCTATTCGTTCAAATGGTTAACACACACCATACGATTGAATCGCAATCCTACATTGCACTTGAATTATATAATTAACGATAGTAAATAAAGGACAAAATTAATATGAGTTTCTGTTTGGAAGATATTCAGATACTCTCTTGCAAACCGGAGTTAGTTTTTTTGGGACATCTAGAAACGTTGCCACAGTCGTTGGCAAACGCAGACCCCCTGTCTGCCACAAAGGAGGCTATCGCTGTTATCGGGCTTGGCTATGTCGGGTTCCCGCTTGCTATCGCCCTTGCTGAAAAATTTGAAGGTGTCATTGGTTTTGACATCTCGGAGCATCGAGTAAAAACCTTGCGGGGTGGCAGCGATTTTACCGGTGAAATCAGCGACGAGCGCATAGCGAGATCAAGCCTGCATGTGACCAGCGATGCGGCGGAAATGGCAAATGCGAGCTTTTACATCGCCACCGTGCCAACGCCGGTGAGCGAGGGCAACCGCCCCGATTTGAGCCCGCTTTATTCTGCCTGTGAAATCATTGGCAAATACCTTTCCAAAGGGGATGTGGTGGTTTTCGAATCGACGGTTTATCCGGGGGTGACCGAAGACATTTGCGGCCCGTTGCTGGAGAAAGCCTCGGGCCTGACCGCAGGCGTAGATTTCAACCTGGGGTATAGTCCTGAACGTATTAACCCGGGTGACACCAATAACCCCCTGGAAAAAATCGTTAAAAACGTTTCGGGTGACACGCCGGAAACGCTGGAGCGTGTGGCGGCTGTTTATCAGGAAATTATTGAAGCGGGAATTTTCAAAACCTCGTCTATCAAGGTGGCCGAAGCCTCTAAGGTGATCGAAAACACCCAGCGCGATATTAATATCGCTCTGATGAACGAACTGGCGCTGATTTGTAACCGCATCGGTATTCCAACCATGGAAGTGATCGAAGCGGCTTCTACCAAGTGGAACTTCATCCCGTTTACTCCGGGCATGGTTGGCGGGCATTGCATCGGGGTGGACCCGTATTATCTGGCCGCGCTGAGCGAGGAGCTCGGGCACCATCCGCAGGTGATTCTGTCCGGCCGCCGCGTGAATGACGGCATGGCCAGCTATATTGCCAATGCCATTCTGAAAAAACTGGCCCTGCGCGACCATTCTATCCGGCGGGCCCGCATTGGCGTATTCGGTATTTCCTTCAAGGAAAACGTGCCGGATATCCGGAATTCAAAGGCCATCGAGCTGATCGACGAGCTTAAATCCTTTGGCCTTACGGTTATGGTGAATGACCCGCATGTCAGTCAATCCGATGCGACTAAAGTGGGCATTGAGCTGATGGACGCATCCGAAATGCAGGACCTGGACCTTGCGGTGGTGATTGCGCCGCACAAAGAGTATCTGGAAGATCCGGATTTCCTGAATTGCCTGCTTCCTGACGGGGTGCTGTTTGACATAAAATCGGTGTTCAGGGACCGAGTATTGCCGGAAGCAGCTGACTATTGGGCTTTATAAATCCGCAAGTGCGAAGGGTGGATGGATATAAACGACGCAACGGCAAGTAAGTAAATTATTGCTTGCTGTCAGTTTAGATGTAAGGCTAACACGGATGTCGATGATCTTCTTTCGCAAATATATCTCGACCTGTTCGGAGCTTCCGCCGCCACCGGCGGGGTTGATAAAACAAGCCAAAGAGATGGAACGGGCTGCCAAAACACCAGAGGCCGCAGAAGCGGCGCTGGATATAATGGTGCTTGAAATCCCGAAATACGCGCCGGACTCCCGACTGCTGTTGCCATGCGGTATGTTGCTGGAGAAAATGCGCCTGAAAGAGGGCATGCTTGACGCGTGGTATGAGCTTTACGAGCTGTTCCCCGAGGAGCTGTTGCCCATTCGCATGATGATGCGCTGGTTTCGCCGCCTGAACCTTGTTGAAGAGGGCCTGGTGCGCCTGCAGGTGCTGTGCCCCGATCCGCTCACCAATATCAAACATGCCGAGCAACTGGTGGCGGGCCTGACCGAGTTGAAGGAGTTTTCGGGGCTTGATAGCATCGTGCGCGAGATTCTGGAGGCTTTTCCGGACGACACATCTTTTCGCATGTATTATGCGCGCATGCTGTTTCAGCAGGGCCGCCTCGGGGAGGCGAAAACCATCGTGGCGGGCATGGAAGGATTGCCCCTGAGCGGGCCAGACCAGAAAACCGTTGCCGAGATTAACGAGCGCGCGGGCATTCTGGAAAGCTACGATGCCGTAGATGCCGCCGCGATGATCGGCAAAATGGTGGATACCTTTGCCAACCGCAAAACCCGTCCGCTCAGTTCCGACGGCCTGGGGCCGGTTGTGTTTTATACGGGGCAGCTCGGGGCTGGCGGTGCAGAGCGCCAGATGACCCGAATCGCCGGGGCCTTCATGCAGGCTTACAAGCGCGGCACCCCGATTGCGGGGGAAAAACTGCTGGCCGCACCAAGGGTGTGCATTCGCCATACCACGGCCGCCACGCAGTCGGGTTTTTTTATGCCGGTGCTGGTTGAGGCGGGCATTGACGTGCATGTTCTGAATGACGCCCCCTTGCCCAAGGTGGCGGAGATTCCGGAAATCCCGGATGATCTGCGGGCGCTGCTTGATTTTTTACCGGCGGATATTTACGAAAATACGCTCAAGCTGGTTCCCTATTTCAGGGAAACCAAAACGGAGTATCTGTATTGCTGGCAAGATGGCGGCGTGCTGACCTCCGCGCTTGCGGCGCTTATTGCCGGGGTGCCGCGCATCATTGCCAGTTTTCGCGGCATGCCGCCAAATGTCCGGCCCGATATGTTTCGCCCGCAGATGCCCTATCTATATAAGGCATTGCGCAATGTGAACGGTGTTCATTTCTCGGCCAATAACAGCGTGTCGGCGCAAGCCTATGAAGACTGGCTCGGGTTCGAGCGCGGGGAAATAACCGTGGCCCATAATGCGGTGCCGCCGGTTTCGCCCGAGGGTGACAGTGCGGCGCAGGCAACCTGGGACGGTATTGTCGCAAAATCTGCCGCCTGTTCCCAAACCGTGCTGGGCGTTTTCCGCTTCGAGGTGGTGAAAAGCCCGCGGCTTTGGATTGATGTTGCCGCCGCGTATATCGAGGCCCATCCGGATACGCGCTTTGTGGCTTTTGGCACGGGGACCTTGCTGGAGGAATGCCGCCGCCGTGTAGTAGGCCTGGGGCTGGAAGACCGTATTTTCTTGCCCGGAGCCACCTCGCATATCGGCTTTTTTATGAATAAGGCCGATCTTTTGCTGCACCTCGCCCGCACCGAAGGCCTGCCCAATGTGCTGATCGAGGCCCACCTTTCCGGCCTGCCGCTCTTGGCAACCCCGGCTGGCGGCACGAGTGAAATTCTGGATGACGGGGTGTCAGGGCGGCTTCTGAGCTGCGCCGCAGATGTGCCGGTTGCCGAAGTTACAGAAAAGCTGGAACACCTGCTTTCCAACCCCGAATTGATGGAAAAAATGGGGGCGGCGGGCCGGAAGCGCGCCCGGCACCTGTTTTCTATCGACCATATTCTCGAAAAAACCGTTTCTCTTTTTACCATGGACAGGACCTAACCCATGCGCACAGTATTCATCACCGGCACCGCCGGATTTATTGGCTTTCATCTGGCAAAATATATGCTGGACGAAGGCTTCCGTGTCGTCGGCTTTGACGCCATGACCGACTATTACGACGTGCGCATCAAGCAACGCCGCCACCAGATGCTGCTGCAGAACCCCGCGTTTTCCTGCCTTGAGGGACGCTTGGAAGATATGGACGTGCTGCACAAGCTGGTGAAAGATGAAAAGCCCGATGTGATTGTGCATCTGGCGGCGCAAGCGGGCGTGCGCTACAGCTTGGAGAATCCGCGTGCCTATATGGAATCCAATGTGATGGGCACGTTTAACGTGATGGAATGCGCGCGTGAATTCGGCGTAGACCACCTGCTGATGGCTTCGACCTCTTCGGTATATGGTGCCAATGAAAACATGCCCTTTGTGGAACACGAAAAAACCGAAACCCCGCTGACGCTTTACGCGGCCACCAAAAAGGCCAACGAAAACATGGCGCATAGCTATGCCCATCTGTGGAAAATTCCCACCACCATGTTCCGGTTTTTTACCGTCTATGGCCCGTGGGGGCGGCCCGATCTGGCGTTGTTCAAATTCGTGAAGGCGGCATTGGCCGGCGAAGCCATTGACGTTTACAACCACGGCAACATGGCACGGGATTTCACCTATATCACCGACCTTGTGCGCGGCATCCGTTTGCTGGTCGATACCCCGCCGGTGGAGCCGGAAACCCGCGAAGACATTTTGCCCGGCGACAGTCTGAGCCCCGTTGCGCCCTTCCGCGTGGTGAATATTGGCAACAATACCAAAGTGCCGCTAATGGATTTCATCAAGGAAATCGAAAACAGCCTTGGCATGGAGATCAAGAAAAACTTCATGGAAATGCAAAAAGGGGATGTGCCCGCCACCTGGGCCAATGCCGATTTGCTGGAGCGCCTTACAGGGTATCAACCCGAAACCAGCGTGGCGCAGGGTATTGACAATTTTGTCAAATGGTATCGAGATTACTACGAGGTATAACGCCTTTTAGCGAGGACAGGAATGGAGCGCACGGACCCCTCAACCTATATCCCCGATGCCCCGTTGTTTCAACGGATTGGCGCGCTCATTCGGCGTGAGCGGGCCACACGGTTTTCGGGTGGGGCTATCGGGTATCTCTGGGCCTATCTGACTCCGGTTGCGTTCATCACACTCATTGTGGTGTCATTTCATATTCTGGGCCGCGTGCCGCCGATTTATGTTTCCACCGAGTTGTTTGTGGCGACGGGCATTTTGCCCTATGTGTTGTTTCGGCAAACCATTGGCGCGATGGCGCGCACGGTGATTGCCAACCGATATTTGCTCTATTTCGTGCCGGTGAATGTCACCGAACTTTTTCTGGCAACTGCCATATTGGAACTGCTCAATATCATCGTCACCGTGGTGCTGATTTTCGCACTGATCATGATCTTTTCCGGCGGCTCTGCCCCCCATGATGTTTTGGGCGTAATCAACGGGTTCTTTATGGCATGGGCCATTGGCGTGGGCGTCGGCCGCTTTGTGGCGGTGCTGGGGCAATGGAGCGACACATTGGCCCGTGCCGTGCCTTTGGCGCTGCGGCCGATGTTCTGGATCTCCGGCATTTTTTATACAGCAACCGAACTCCCGAACTCGGCGATACAGATCCTTTGGTATAACCCGCTCTTTCACGCTATCGAACTGGTGCGGGAAGGGTTCTTTCTGGGGTATGAATCCCAAATATCCAGCGCATGGTATCCGGCGAGCTTTGCCCTGGTGTTTTACCTTTTGTCACTGGTAGTGGAGCGCTATGTGGTCGACACACGGCGCGCGCGGCATCGCTTATGATTGCGCTCGACAATGTCTCGCGTATTCAGCGCACCGATTCCGGCACTATCCCGCTTTTGACCGAGGCGTCAGAGTATTTCGGGCGGCATGAGCGGGTGGGCATTCTGGCGGCACCGGGCACGGGCAAATCCTCGGTTGCGCGCCTGCTTTCGGGTATTGAAAAACCCGATTCGGGCCATGTTTACCGCGAGGGTAAGATCTCCTGGCCCATTGGCTTTGCCGGCGGGTTTCACCCGGAGCTGACAGGCGCGCAAAACATCCGCTTTCTGTCAGAACTGGTGGGGCATG
Source organism: Paracoccaceae bacterium (assembly GCA_026995265.1). Classification (GTDB taxonomy): domain Bacteria; phylum Pseudomonadota; class Alphaproteobacteria; order Rhodobacterales; family Rhodobacteraceae; genus UBA3077. Next base: position 11,481 of record JALWPC010000077.1, on the reverse strand, counting down.
ACCCGCTGGAAGCTATCGCCTTTTGCACCGAATTTGCTGACCTCGGGGATAGCCTGAGCAAAAAAAACAAGGCGTTTTCCTCGGTCGAACGGGCCATGCTTTCCTACAGTTTTTCGCTATCGGTGCCTTGTGATATGTATATCGCCGACGAGGTGATCGGTGTGGGAGACACAGATATGCGCCTGAGATGCAGCGCCATTCTGGACCAGCGGCTGGAAAATGCCGGCCTTATATTTTTGTCAAAAAATCCGGCACAACTGCAAAAGCACTGCTCCAGGTTTTTGCTTTTGATCGAGAGCAAGCTTGTGCCTTGCTATGATTTGAATGATGGTGTGGAAGCCTTGATGGCCAGTAATGAACGCGCGCAACTGGCCCAGTCGAATTCTGCGTCCAAGCGGGGGATGTCATGAGTGATTCTGACAAGAAATCAGCCGAAGAGAAAGAAGAAGAACGGATCCGGCTTTGGCGGGAAGAACGGGCGGCTGCGGCCGAAAAAGAAAAACAGGAGCGAATCAGAATTGCCAGGGAAAAGCGGGCGCAGGAACTGGCTTCAGAGGAAGAACAGAAAAAATCGGCGGCGGCGGCGTTGCTGCCCAATGCAGAATCCCTGAAAAATATTCAGAAAAAAATTCGCAGAAGAAACCGCAGGGCCAAAGCCTGGTTTGCGCTGCAAATCATATTGTTTGTGATCGTGCCCACGGGGCTGGTGGTGGGTTATCTGAGCGAACGTGCGGTGCCGCTTTATGAAGCGAAGTCTGTAATTTCCATAACCAAACCGGCAAAAAACAATAGTGTGGGGCTGGGTGGATTGTTGGGCGCAGTGGGCGGCGCTGGCGAGATGAATGAAACCTTTATGGCGGCGGCATATATTAAATCCAAAGCCCTGATGGATAAGCTGGAAGAAAAAACGGGCTTCGTGACCTATTTGAGCAGCGATGCTCTGGACCCTTACACCCGCCTGCGCGAAGTGCCGTTTTTGGGCCGGACCAAGGAAAGCGGGTTTTCCCGCTTTGTGTTTAGCTCGATTGACATTCAAACAGGGCTGCTTACGCTTTATGTGCGGGCACCGGAGCCGGATATGGCCATCAAGGTTTCGGAGGTTGTTTTGGAGCTCACCGTGGCGCAGATCAACCAGCTTTCCGAAAACCTGTTTAAATATCGCACCGAACTGGCGCGGCAAGCGGTTGCGGACGCCGAAGCCAATCTGACAAAGGCCCAAACAGCATTGACACAGCTTCAAATTGACAGCGGCGAAGCCAACCCGACGGCGCGGGTGGAAGGGATATATACCACCATTACCAAGCTGGAGGCAGACCTCGCCGATATTGAAGGCCAGATTCAGCGCGCCAGCGTAGCCGGACAAAACGATGATCTGCTAACCCAGCGGCTTTTCACCCTGAAAGAAAATACTCAGGGGCTGATTGACAGCCAGCGCGCGCGCCTGATCAGCCCGCCCGCCGGTGGTGGCTTGTCTCTGAACCAGCTTTTGCTTGATTACGAGCTTGATGCCTTGCAGTTGAAGATTGCCGAAGATGCGCTCTCAACCGCCCGTTTGGCGCTGGCCAAGGCTGAAGACGACGCCGCTTTGGCGCAGAGCCAGTTATTGGTTGTTGTGCCGCCCAAAACAAGCGATTATGCAACGCTCCCAAATATCCCCAAAACCGGATTTGTGTCTTTTCTGGTGTTTTTGAGTGCTTTGAGCCTGTACCGGCTGATGCCCTCGGCCCGACGAACATAAGCCCTATGCGACTGAATTAAGAGGACCACCGCATGTTTAGAATTACACCCATCGGCTCGTGCCGCATTTATGGCCCGCTGCGCGACTACGGGGAGGGGCTGCGGTTTCAGCTCAATGCAAAACGGGTTTTTGGCCTCATGCACAGTTCGGCGGAAGCCGTGCAGCAGATGCACGCTTTTACCAGCGAATTTACGTGTGAAGAAGACCTGTGGCCGCTGATTGCAAAAGGCAAAGACTACGAGAAATTCCAGGCGGAAGTGCATGAAAAGAGCGACCTTTATATTGTCGAGCTCTCCTCTGCCAAGGTTCTGAAAATCGGCGATACGGTATTGCAGTTGAATTACCTGAACAGCCAGTTCAGCGATTTTTTTTCGGACAACCGGCGCGCGGTTGCCTTTACGCAGGCCTGTATGAGAAACAGCCCTGCCGCCGTAAACGCATTTCTGAAAGACGCCTGGGACAGCACACCCGAGCAAAGAAAAGAAAGCGATATTTTGCGGCGGATCGAAATTTCCATGGCCACCGAGGATTCGATATACGAGGATATTTGCAAGCTGCAGGAAGGGCTCGGCGAGATTATGATCGTCACCCATGTGAATGCCAAAAACGAAAACAGCGCACCGCTGGTTTCCCGTGAGAAATACATCAATCAGGTGATAGCCGCGGCCAAAAGGGCGGGCGCGCCGCTTTATAATCCAACCGGTTTGATGGAGAAAATCGGGCAGGATAAAGCGATCGAGGATTACAGCACCGCCTTTGCCCATTTCACCGACCGGTTTAACGGTCTGCTCTTTGCGGACTGGTATGAGCACAAGCTCCTGCCGATTATGGAGCGCGCCATTCGCCAGGCGCCCGATGAAAACATCCAAAGCATGCTTTTGCCCGTGGTGGATGGCGTGCTGGACTCCGGCACGCCACCACAGGCCGCGCAACTGGGCGCGCTGCTGGAGAGTTTGCAAAAGGATTTTCCGGAGCAAGGCAACCTGGAGCCTTTGCGGCAAAAGCTTGCGGGCGCGCCGGGTTAAAAGGCCGCTTCCCGGCGGCCTTTGCCCCATGGCGTAGCCTACCATCATGGTCGGGGTGTGCATGATTACGTGGCGGCACCGCACGCTCTTGCGCCTTGGCGAGAATTCCATATGGCATTTTAAAATGGACTGTGTAACCATGGCTCGCGAATTAACAATTGTCAGGGAGGCAATAAAATGACTACACGCAGAGGAATGATCGGGCTTGTATCCGGTTTGGCAATGGCCGCAATGGTTGGCACGGGGGCGTTTGCCCAGGAGGTGACCTTGCGCCTGCACCAGTTTCTCCCGCCACAAGCCACGGTGCCAAAGCACATTCTGGATGTCTGGGCCGACAAGATCGAGGCGGATTCGGGCGGTCGCATCTCTATCGAGCGCTATCCGTCCATGCAGCTTGGCGGCGTGCCCCCTGAACTGATGGACCAGGCCATTGACGGCGTGGCCGACATCACCTGGACCGTTGTCGGCTATACGCCGGGGCGTTTCCCGAGCACCGAAGTGTTCGAGCTGCCCTTCATGGTTACCGATGCGCGCGCTGCGTCTTATGCCTATTGGAAAATGTATGAAGCCGATATGCAGGACGAATTCTCGGCCGTGCATGTGCTGGGCACATGGGTGCACGGGCCGGGGATGTTCCACACCAAAGACCCTGTCGAGCAACCGTCTGACCTGCGTGGCATGAAAATCCGTGGTGGCGGGCGGCTGGTGAACCAGTTGCTGGAGCTGCTCGGGGCCACCCCCGTGGGTATGCCCGTGCCTGCGGTGCCCGAAGCGCTGTCTTCGGGCGTGATTGATGGCACCACCATCCCGTGGGAAGTGACGGCTGCATTGAAAGTGCCCGAACTGGTGCATAATCACACCGAATTCGAGGGGCCGGCCCTTTATGACCTGACCTTTGCTCTGGTGATGAACAAGGGCGTGTATGACGCCATGCCCGAGGATTTGCGCGCCATTATCGACGCCAATTCCGGCCTTGATTTCTCTGTCTTTGCCGGCGGTGTGATGCAGGATTACGACGCCCCCGCGCGGGAGAATGCGCTGGATCTCGGGAATAACGTCATCACCATCAGCGAGGCGGACGCGCAGGAATGGCGCGCGCTTGCCGAGCCGGTTTACACCTCGTGGATCGCCGATATGGCGGCCAAAGGCATTGACGGGCAGGCGCTGATCGATGAAGCCCAGGCCTTGATGGCCGAGTATACGGCCAGCCACTAAGCCAAATGCCGGAGCGCCCATGCGCTCCGGCCCTTTTTACTACACGGGGGCAAGGGTGCTCTATCCATTTTTCTATGGCCTGTCGCGCTGGCTGGCCTATATCGGCGGTGTGATGCTGGTGCTTCTGGTGCTGATCACCTGCGCCTCTATTGCGGGGCGGGAGTTGAACGGGGTGCTGTTCTGGCTCATAGATGCGGGCTGGTTTGCAGGCGCAGCGCAATGGCTGCTCGACCTCGGCATCGGGCCGATCAACGGCGATTTCGAGCTGATCGAGGCGGGGGTGGCCTTCGCCATTTTCGCCTTTCTGCCGCTCTGCCAGATTACCGGCAGCCATGCGACGGTTGATATTTTCACCAATGGCCTGTCGCCCCGCGCCAACCGCGTGCTGCGTATGGTCACCGAGCTGGTGTTTGCCGCCGTGCTGGTGCTGATCGCGGTGCAGCTTTTTGCCGGTATGCAAAGCAAGCTGCACTCGGGGCAAACAACGTTCCTGCTGCAATTCCCCATCTGGTGGGCCTATGCGCTCAGCCTGTTTGGCGCGGTGATGGCCGCGATTGTCGGGGTGTATCTGGCGCTGGTGCGGGTGGCGGAAATGCTGCAAGGCCGCGCCCTTATTCCCGCCGGTTCGGAGTTTGACCATTGAGTGATATTGCCGTGGGCCTCTGGTCCTTCCCCGCCCTCCTGTTCATTATCTTCCTGCGCGTGCCCATCGGGCTGGCAATGTTTGTCGTCGGGCTGCTCGGGCTGTTTTGGGTGACAGACGGCACCGTGGTCCCCTTCGCGCGCCTCAAATCCGAGACCTACACCACCTTTTCCAGCTATTCGCTGACCATCGTGCCGCTGTTCCTGCTCATGGGCCATTTCGCCACGTTGGGCGGCATGTCCAGCGCACTGTTCAAGGCCGCCGAGGGCTGGTTGGGCCACCGCAGGGGCGGGGTGGCCATGGCGGCGGTCGGGGCCTGCGCGGGCTTTGGCGCTATTTGCGGCTCCTCCATCGCCACCGCCGCCACCATGAGCCGCGTCGCCCTTCCGGAGCTCAAGCAATATGGCTATACCGGCGGCTTTGCCACCGCGACGCTGGCGGCAGGCGGCACGCTTGGCATCCTGATCCCGCCCTCTGTGGTGCTGGTGATCTATGCGATATTGACCGAGCAAAACATTGCCAAGCTGTTTCTGGCCGCCTTTATCCCCGGCCTGCTGGCGGCGCTGGGCTATGTGATTGTGATCTCGATCTATGTGCGGCTTTACCCCGAATCCGCCGGTATTCGCCCGCGCGTGCCTTACGGCGAGCGCTTCCGCGCCCTTGTCAGGGTCTGGCCGGTGCTTGTGGTGTTTGGCCTCGTGGTCGGCGGAATATATCTGGGCTGGTTCACCCCGACAGAGGGGGCGGCCGTGGGGGCTTTTGGCACTGGTGTTATCGCCTTTTTCAACGGCGGATTAACCCCGAAAACCTTGGGCGAGAGCTTCATCACCACCGGAAAATCCACCGCGATGATCTTTTTCATCGTGCTTGGCGCGGGGTTTTATAACGGCTTTCTGGCCCTTACCCATGTGCCCCAGGAAATCGCTGCCTTTATCACCGAACAAGGTTTCAGCCCGTGGCTGGTGGTGAGCATCATTCTGGTGTTTTACCTGCTGCTCGGCTGCCTGATGGACAGCCTGTCGATGATCCTGCTCACCATCCCGATCTTCTGGCCGGTGATGATGGGGCTGGATTTCAATATGGTTTCCATGGCCGAGCTACACGCCGACCGTGCGGCGGCCGCGCTGGCCAAGGGGGTGGAACTGGCCCCCGCCATGCTCGATTCCATCCAGTCAACACTGGCCCAAGGGCTGGTGCTGAGCCAGGAGCAGATTTCGGCCATGGGCCTGCACGGGGTCAGCGAGGGTGCGTTGCACCGCATCAATGTAGAGCAAACCGCGATATGGTTCGGCATTCTGGTGCTGATTGTGGTCGAAGTGGGCCTGATCACCCCGCCTGTGGGCATGAACCTGTTCATCATCAACTCGATGGACCGCAAAACCCCGATGACAGAGACCTACAAAGCCGTGGTGTTCTTCGTAATCTCGGACCTCGCCCGCGTCGCCCTGCTGACGGGTTTTCCGGTTATCACACTATATTTTATTCCGTGGTGATTCCGTGCAAATGCGGGCCGGCAGAGGCCGGAATACGGGCGTTAAACCACATCTACCGAGATTTCATGCTGCTCCAGCATGGCGGAAATCGGGCCGTCGGGCTGCGCATTTGTGACCAGAAGATCAATCATTTGCGGTGCCTGAATGGTGATGGGCGCGCGCGCGCCAAACTTGGAGTCATCGGCCACAACGAAGCTCGTTTGCGCCCGTTTGATTGCTTCGCAGGAAATATCGGCCTCCTGCACATCATAAAGCATAAACCCGGAGCGGGCGTTAATAGCGGCCACAGACATGATCGCATATTGCACGTTGAACCGCTTGATAAAAGCCAGCGCATCCTGCCCGAAAGCGGCACCGTCAAGTGCCCGTAGCTCGCCCCCTGCAAAAAATATCCGGCTGTTATTGCGGCCGACAAGCATATGCGCCACGGAAATCGAATTGGTGACGATGTAAAGATCGGTGTGTTTCTGCAAAGCCTGCGCCACATAGGCCGAGGTCGAGCCGACATCCAGAAAAAGCGAATCACCATTTTTAACTATGGATGCAACATGGGCAGCCAGCGCTTTTTTGGTGGCGGCGTTGCGGTCCATCCGCCGCTGGAAGGGCGGCTCGACCACCGAAACCTGCCCTGTAAGTGACACCCCGCCATGCACCTTTTTCACCAGACCACTGGCCTGCAGGGTCTTTATATTGCGGCGAATGGTTTCGTCAGACGCCCCTAGCTTGCGCGCCAAAAACCCTATCCGGCAAGAGCCACCGGCAAGGCGCACCTCGCGCAAAATCTCCTGCTCCCGCTGGTTGGTGATCGCATCATGCTTGGGCATAAATTGCCTCCAATCGTCACTAAGCTACAAAACCTCGTCTTTACAACCTGTTAACACAATCTACGCCCGAAGTGACGTTAAGTCAATTAACTGGATGAAATAGGGTTGGTATTGAATGGCGTGCATAGATAGGGCATCTTTATAGGAAAAGGGATGACAGGATGGACCCGGATTTGAGCCGTATTTCAGCGCTGCCGCTATGGCAGGGCAAAACAGAGATTACCCCCTTGGGTGGTGGGCGCACCAACCTGAACTTTACCGTAAAGGACGGAACCGGCACATATGTGGTGCGGCTGGGGGAGGACATTCCGGCGCATCACGTGATGCGGTTCAACGAACTGGCCGCCAGCCTGGCCGCCAATAAAGCGGGGCTTTCCCCTGAGGTGGTGTTTGCCGATAAAGGCATCACCGTCATCCGGCATATAAAGAGCAAAACCCTGAGCGAGGCGGATGTGGGCCGGCCGGACTATCTGGGCCGGATTGTAGCGCTGGTAAAGCGCTGCCACATTGAGGTGCCGCTGCATTTGCGCGGGCCCGCACTGGTGTTCTGGGTGTTTCATGTGATCAGGGATTACGCGGCTACGCTGGAAGCGCACAACAGCCGCTATCTGGCCAAAGCCGCCGAATTTCTGGAACTTGCCAAGGGGTTGGAAGCGGCGATCGGGCCGGTCGAGCTGGTGTTTGGCCATAATGACCTGATGGCCGCCAATATTCTGGATGACGGCCAGCGCCTGTGGTTGATAGACTGGGACTACGCGGGGTTTAATTCCCCGTTGTTTGACCTTGGCGGGCTGGCGAGTAATAACGGCCTCTCGGCGGCGCAGGAAAATGACATGCTCACCCATTATTATGGCGCGCCGCCCGATGCGGGTTTGCTGCACCGCTACTACGCCATGAAATGCGCCTCGCTAATGCGCGAGGTGATGTGGAGCATGGTTTCAGAGGAAATCTCGGACCTGGACGTGGACTACGCGGCATATACGGCGGAAAATCTCGGGCGGTTCGAGCGCGCGATTGCCGAATTCAAGCAGCGTCAGGCGAGGCTGCCAGCCAGCGCTTGAAGGTTTTTAAACTGTCTTTCGGGGTGCGTTCCAGGGTGGAGAAATCCACATGGACCAGCCCGAAACGCTTTTCATAGCCAAAGGCCCACTCGTAATTGTCGAGCAAGGACCAATAGAAATAGCCCTGCACTTTGGCCCCCTTGGCCATGGCGGATTTGAGCTCTGCCAGATGGTCAAACAGGTAGCGGCTGCGGGCAGGGTCTTGCGGGGATTGGGCCAGCGCCATGCCGTTTTCGGTGATAAAAAGCGGCAGGTCGCCCACATAGTCTTGCGTGAGCATGGTGAGGGTTTCAGCCAAGCCCCCGGGGTAAATATCCCAGCCCATTTGGGTTTTGGCGGCGTCGGTTTGCACAAATCGGCAGGCGGGCCACGGGCCGCTATCCTTGGCCACAGTCTGGCGGGTGTAGTAATTCACCCCCAGCCAATCGAGCGGCGCGCTGATCTGCGCCATGTCATGCTGCCAGCCTTCGGGCAGGTGCGGGGCGAGGCCCTCCAGCACCAGCGCGGGGTAGCCCCCCTTGGTCAGCGGCTCGATGAACATCCGGTTCATAATCGCGTCAAAACGGGCAGCGGCGGGGCCTCCCTGCGGGGCGACGGCCTCGAAATTCAGCACAATCCCGAGGTTTGCCTGCCCGCGCGCCCGTAGGCGCTGCATGGCTTCCCCGTGGGCCAGAAGCACATGATGCACGGCCCGCGCGGCGGCGGAAATATCGGTTTTGCCGGGCGCATGGTGGCCCAGAAAGTGGGCCAGCCAGCTTACGCACCATGGCTCGTTAATCGTCGCCACGCTGGCCACACGGTCGCCGATGCGCTCCATTATCACGTCGGTATAATCGCCAAACCACCCCGCGACATCACGGTTTTCCCAGCCGCCCAGCGCCCCGAGCGCGGCGGGCATATCCCAGTGATAAAGCGTCAGGAAGGGCTTGAGGCCGCGCGCCAGAATGGCATCGACCAGGCGGTCATAGAAATCAAGCCCCGCTTGGTTTACGGTTCGCCCATCCGGCATGACCCGCGCCCAACTGGTGGAAAAACGATAGGCATCAAAGCCCTTTAGCAGGTCAAGGTCTTCCTCATAGTGGTGGTAATGGTCACAGGCAAGCGCGCCGGTCTCGCCATTGGCGACCTTGCCGGGCTCTGCCGCGAAGGTGTCCCAAATGGTTGCACCCGCCCCGCCGAAGCTGTGGCCCTCTATCTGGTAGGCCGAGGTGGCCGCGCCAAACAGGAAATCCGCCGGAAAGTCCGCACGGGCAATCATGCGGGGCCGGTGCTTTCGCCCACCGTCAGCTCGGTTTCCAGCAGGGTGTGGCGCGGGGTGCGGTCGCCTGCGTTGATGATATCCAGCAGCATCTGCGCGCAAAGCTTGCCCGCCTCATGCACCGAGGATTTTGTGGCGGTGAAAATCGGAATATCGGCCCCGTTGGGCAGGTAGGAGAGCGCGTCATCATGGATGATCACCGAAATATCGCGGCCCAATTTCAGCCGCGCATCCGAGATTGCACGGCGCACGCCGATGGCCATAATCATCGAGGACACAATGAAGGCGGTGGGCGCATCAGGCCGCGCCAGCATCGCCCCCGCCGCCCGAAAGCCGAAATCCTCGGTCATTTCGCCGGTGACCATCAGCGCCGGATTGGCCGCCACCCCGCGCGCGGCGTGGGCGGCCAAAAACCCTTCCTTCCGGCGCTTGGCGAAATCCATAAATTCCAGCCCGTTGATCAGCGCCAGCCTGCGGTGGCCAAGGTCAAACAAGAAGTTGGCGGCGCGCTCAAACGAGCGGCGGTTGTTGACATCCACCCATGAATAATCCGTGTCCCCGTCGCTGGCGCGGCCATGCACCACGAAGGGAATGCCAAGGCTTTTGAGGAGCGGAATGCGCGGGTCATTCGGGCGCGGGCCGTGCACGATGACGCCGTCCACCGAGGCCTTGGCGGCCAGCTCGCGATAGGTGCGCTCTTCCTCTACATCCGGCACCACGGAAAGCAGCATATCATGCTGGTTGCGCGAATAAACCTCGCCCGCGCCGGCAATGAAATCGGCAAAAATCGGGTTGACGATTTCGTGGCGGGTGGAGATCGGGATCACATGGCCAATGGCCATAGAGCGGCCCGTGGCCAGGCTTTTGGCGCGGGTATTGGCGCGGTAATGATGCTTGATCGCGGCGGCTTTCACCCGCGCCCGCGTCGCCTCGCTGACCTCGGGGTAATCATTAAGCGCGCGGCTGACGGTGGTTTGGGACAGGCCCAAAAGGTCTGAGAGGTTTTTAAGGTTCATATTCAAAGCGCTTTCAATTTGGCAGGGAGTATAGCCGCGCCGCTGGAAAACGTCAAAGCGGTTTATTTGGGGGGTTTCCGGCTCCAACCGCCGTGGGGGGTATTTTGCGTCTTCGCGGATTTCTCCGTGATTTTTTGTAAAGATTATGCACCTTTAAGTAATGTTGACATGCAAAAAAACCTTAAAATATCTCGCGTTTCTCCTGTATACTATCCTAGGAGAATAGACATAAGAAATGTTGGATATATAAACTAAATACAACAGGTAACACGATGATTAAGCGGTTTACCATCCAAGAATTCAAGATTTTACTTAAATCTACCCTGCATAGAGCAACAATTTTCATGACCTCCCCAATCCAGAGCCCAAGAACCAACCCGTTATGCAAGTCTCTCTCAAGCTGGCCCCTTATGCAGTTCTACTAAATTAGGCCTCCCTATTGACAGAATGTCGCAAATAATCGAGTTTGCATCTATTCAAAGCGCTTTGGAAATGATTCCTTGCGCTTTCAAAAAGATTAACAGTTGGGCGCACGGGGCGCCTGTTCAGGAGGACTCTATGAAACATATTCTTTTAGCCGGTGCCGCCGCCATGGCGCTCACCGCCAGTCTGGCGCAGGCCGAGCAGGTTACGGTTTTCGGCCCATGGCTGGGGCCGGATCAGGAAAACGTGGAGGCGGTGCTGGCCGCCTATGCCGAGAAGTCCGGCAATGATGTGCGCTATGTGGGTTCCGACAGCTTCGAGCAGCAGGTTCTGGTAGATGCAGAGGCGGGTTCTGCTGCCAATATCTCTGTGTTCCCGCAGCCCGGCCTCGCCGCCGATATGGCCGCGCGCGGCTTCCTGACCCCGCTGGCGGACGGCACCGCCGACTGGGTGCGGGAAAATTATGCCGCCGGCCAAAGCTGGGTGGACCTTGGCACCTATGCAGGCGCGGATGGCAGCGATAACCTCTACGGGTTTTTCTTCAAGGTCGATGTGAAATCGCTGGTCTGGTATTCGCCGGAGAATTTCGACGATGCGGGCTATGAGATTCCGCAGACCATGGAAGAACTGAAGGCCCTCACCGAACAGATCGTCGCCGATGGCGGCACCCCGTGGTGCATCGGCCTTGGCTCCGGCGGGGCCACCGGCTGGCCTGCCACCGACTGGGTGGAAGACCTGATGCTGCGCACCCAGCCCCCTGCGGTTTATGACGATTGGGTCAGCAA
>JALWPC010000076.1 GCA_026995265.1 Paracoccaceae bacterium | reverse complement strand
ACCCCCTTCTCCCCCTGCAATTCACCCCCGCCCGTTGGCCCGCGCCCGAGCTTTTATTCGCGCTCTCGCTGGCATGGGTGGTTCGGCAGCCCGAAAGCGCCCCGTTTGTGGTGATCGCCGCCTTGGCCCTGTTGGCCGACGCGGTGCTTATGCGCCCCCCTGGCCTGTGGGCCCTGCTGCTGCTCGTAGCCTCAGAAACCATCCGCTTTAGCTATAAAAGCATACAGGAGCGCGGCTTGATCATGGAATTTTCAATGGTGGCAGCGGTGTTGGCAGTTATGATCATCGTGCAAAACCTGCTGCTATGGATCAGCTTTTCACAATCACTTGAGCCCGTAAAAATGCTGCAATTTGGCGGGCTGACCCTGCTGTGCTACCCTGTTATGGTGGCTTTTTTGCACTATATACTACGGGTGCGCAAACCAGACACCGCCAACCGCCCGGACAGGCTCGGAAAAATACGATGAAACGCCCTGCTACATTTTCAAAGGACACCACCAGCCGCATTTCCCGACGCGCTTTGGTGTTGGGGGGTATTCAGGGGCTGGTGATCGGCGGGCTGGCCTATAGGATGCGGGATTTGCAGGTGACGCAGAGCAGCCAGTATCGCCTGCTGTCTGACGAAAACCGAATACGGGACCGCCTGATTCTGCCAGAGCGCGGGCTGATTTTTGACCGCAACGGCCTGCCGCTGGCCGAGAACCTGCCGAATTATCGCATTGTGATGATCCGCGAGCAGGCGGGCGACGTCCGCGCCGTGCTTGGCCAGTTGGCACGTATTATCGAGCTGCCGGTTCAGCGGCGGGAAGAGATAATCAAAAACATGCGCAAATTCGGGCCGTCCAGAAAAGTGCCCGTGGTCGAGCAACTGAGCTGGGAAGATTTCGCCCGCATATCGGCCAACGCCCCTGCCCTGCCCGGCATTATCACCGAGGTTGGCCTGAACCGGAATTACCCGATGGTCGAGGATTATGCCCACGTTATCGGCTATGTCGGCCCTGTCAGCGAGGCCGACCTGCGCCGGTTTGAAGACCCGGACCAGATCATCCTCAGCCCCGGTTTCCAGATCGGCAAAACCGGGCTGGAGCGCGAAAAAGGGGATTTGCTGCGCGGGGTGGCGGGCACTCAAAGGGTAGAAGTGAACGCCGTTGGCCGTGTTATGCGCGAGCTTGGACGCAACGAAGCGCTGAAAGGGGCCGACCTGCAACTGACGCTGGACCACGACCTCCAGCATTATGCCCAATACCGCCTGAAAGGCGAAAGCGCGGCGGCGGTGGTGATGGATGTGCACGCGGGCGATATCCGCGCCATGGCCTCCACCCCCGGCTTTGACCCCAACAAATTCATCCACGGCATCTCTAGCAAATACTGGAATAGCCTGATAGAAAACGATTACCGCCCGCTGGCAGACAAAACCATTTCCGGCGCCTACCCCCCCGGCTCTACGGTGAAAATGATCACCGCACTAGCGGCGCTGGAGGAAGGGGTGGTGGACCCCGAAGAAGAGATTATGTGCCGCGGTTACGTGGAGGTCGGCAACCGGCGCTTCCACTGCTGGAAACGCGGCGGACATGGGCGGATGAACCTTGCCAACGGGCTGAAAAACTCCTGCGACGTCTACTACTACGAAATTTCACAGCGCATCGGCATCGAGAAAATGGCGCAAATGGCGCGGCGATTCGGCTTCGGGGCCAAACCGGCGCTGCCCCTGCCCTCGATCAGTTCCGGCCTTGCCCCCAACAAGCAATGGAAGCTGGACCGCTACAAGGAAGAGTGGCGTATTGGCGACACGCTCAATGCCGCCATCGGGCAGGGGTTTGTGCTGGCCTCGCCCATGCAGCTTGCGATAATGACCGCCCGCATTGCCTCCGGTCGCAGGGTTCAGCCCCGTATCATCCAGCGTGTCAATGGCGTAGCCGAGCCGCTGGAGCGCCCGCCCTCGATGCAGCTTTCCAAAAGAAACCTGGACCTTGTCAGGCTGGGCATGTTCAAAGTTGGCAACGAAAACCGGGGCACCG
>JALWPC010000075.1 GCA_026995265.1 Paracoccaceae bacterium | reverse complement strand
TGTAAAACCGCTTGTCCTCAAAGGCGATCAGCATGTCGATGTAATGGGGGTCCACGTCCTCGAGCGCCACCGGCAGCCGCCAGCGCCCGCTTTCCACCGTATAGGCGCGCAGCAAATCGCCGTTGCGGTCCAGCACCGTTACCGCCGTTTCCGGCGCCAGCGAGGGCAATTGGGTGCGCGCCACCCAGTCATCCAGCGCGATCAGTGCCGCCAGCGCCAGCAGGGCCAGCGCCGCGCCATATCGCAACAGCCGCCTCACGGCGCGGGCAGAATCGTAACCGTGTTGACGCCCGTGGTCGCCCGCAGGCTGGGCCGATACATATCTTCCACCAGCGCCGCGGGTTGCCGGAAGGTGCCCGGCGATACCGCCCGCACGATATAGGCCATCTGGAGCGGGCCCTTGTCGCCCCATGTCACCGCGTGCAGGAAGCGGTCGCTGCGGAATTCGCTTATGCCCGCATCATTGAGCTGCAACCAGTCGAGTTTGGAAATATCACCCGAGCGCAACAGGTTCGGATTATCAATCTCGAACCCCGCCGCCAGCGGGTCCGAAATGATCAGCCGCCCGCGCCGTTCCTGCTCCGGCGTTACCCGCAAAATCGCCACATAGCGCTGGTTTTGCACGAATTCCGTGGCCGGTTCCCCGTCGAGCGTGTAAAACCAGCGCTCTATCCGGTAGCCGTTTTGCATTGCCGGTTCGTCATAGGCGGGGGCGCCGGTGATGGTGAGGCGACCATAGGTTTTGCCGCCGTTGTTCTGCACCACCAGCGGCCCCGCCGCCAGTGTTTCCGCGTCAAAATACACCACCTGCGGCCCCGCAATCGGCACCCCGTCAACGCTAAATCCGCCGCTATCCGCGATCAACGCCCGCACCGCCATCAACTGCCAAAGCCGCTCCTGCGCAGAGTAGTACCGCTTCGGCGTTTCCAGCCGCCGCGCCAGCGCCTCGGCATCCACCGCCGTGCTGCCCGCCTCCAGCGCCAGTGCCAACAACGCCGCCATATCGCGGCGCTCGGAGCCATAATCGGCGCGGAAAGCCCGCGCATCCTCCACCGCTCGCGCCACCTTGCCGGAGGCCAGCGCGAACATTGCGTCGGCCCGCACCTGGTCCCCGACCATCGCCAGCGCCCCGCCAAGCTGGGCCAGCGCCATCGGTGTGGCAAAATCGCCGGATTTCACATCGGCATAATAGCGCAAATCGCCGATGCTCGCCTGCCCCTCGCGGGCCAGCACATAAAGCGCATAGGCAATATCCTGCCCCGCATTCTCGAAATCGCCGGCATAGTTGAGCTGGTTGCGCAGGTTGTTCAGGGCCTGCCCGAAGGCGCGCTCCGGCACCGTGTAGCCCGCCGCCCGCGCACGGCTCAAGAATTCGCTGGCAAAGGCATCCAGCCACAGGTCGCCGCTAAAGGGTTCCCATTGCCCGAATGCCCCGTTGGGCGCTTGGTTGGCCAGCACCGCGTTAATCGCGTCATCCACCCGTTTGGCCACGTTATAGGTGCCATCCAGGTCCATCTGCTTGGCTACTTCGCCCAAGTAAAGCAGCGGCATCGCCCGTGAAATCTGCGTTTCGGTGTTGCCCCACAGGGTTTGCTCCAGCGCGTTCAGCATGCCCGCCACATCAAACCGCGCAAGCGGGCCGAGCGTAAAGCTTCCCGTGCCGCTCCCCGCCTGAAAATCCGCAAACACATTGGAATCAATGGTAAAACTTCCACCAGCAGCCATAGGTGTCGCAAGGTCACGTATCACCAACGGGTCATTTGCCCGCACCGGAATCTTTACATTTTGTTGCACCTGCACCCCGTCAGGCCCTGTCAACCCGATCAGAAGCGCGCCATCACCGGCCGCTCCGGCTCCGAGCGGAAATTCCAGCACCGCCCGGCCGCCGGCCTCTATGCGCAGGCCCGCCTCGGGTGCGGTGGACTGCACCGGGCCGCTGGTGGTCAGTGTAAGGGTATAGTCTCCCGCCGGTCCCTTTACATTGGCTATGTCCACCCGCAGACGGGTTTCATCGCCGGGGGCCA
>JALWPC010000074.1 GCA_026995265.1 Paracoccaceae bacterium | reverse complement strand
CGCCCTGCTGGTCGGGCTCTCTGCACCCGAAGATAAATTAGGCGTAGCCGTGCGCACGGTTGGCGCTGACTCACCCCCCGAGATAGGAGACTAGACAATGGCCGCACAACCTCCCGTATGCGACTTCGGCGCGAAAGCCCCGGATTTTGACCTGCCCGACACCAAGGGCAACCGCCATACCCGCGATAGCCTGATGGGCGAAAAGGGGCTGGTGGTCATGTTCATCTGCAACCATTGCCCCTATGTGATCGCCATTGGCAACAAGCTGGCACGCGATGGCAAGGCGCTGCAGGAAATGGGCTTTGGCGTGGCGGCGATCAACGCCAATGATGCCGTTGCCTACCCCGAGGACAGTTTCGAAAATATGGGGCCCTTTGCCGAGAAATACGGCTTCACCTTCCCTTATTTGCGCGACGAAAGCCAGGCGGTGGCCAAGGCGTTTGGCGCGGTTTGCACGCCGGATTTCTTTGGCTACAATGCCGCGGGCGAGCTGCAATTCCGCGGGCGGCTGGATGCCTCTGGCCGCAACCCCTCGCCCGACGATGCGCCCCGCGAGATGATCGAAGCGATGGCGCTGGTGGCGCAGACGGGCAGGGGGCCGGCCGAGCAAACGCCCTCCATCGGCTGTTCGATCAAGTGGAAAGATGGCTGAGTATTTTCGGCCCTTGGTGCAGGGCCCCCCTCCTGCGTCGCCGAGGAAAACGGTCCCCCGGACCGTTTCCTTTTCTCGGCTCCACCCCCCGCAAGCGGGGGGAGGGACGGCCAAGACCCACCCTCGCGCTTATAACCTCGCCGGTGGTTTGCGGTGGTTCACGTGGGTAGAGCACATCCGGCGCGACGGGGGGGGCGAGGTGATGCCCGCCGAGGACCTGCCCGAAGACGTGCTGAAACGGCTCACCTCAGAACGCCCGCCGATCTGCGGCGTGGCTATGGACAGGCCCTCGATCATGGGCATTCTCAATGTCACGCCCGACAGCTTTTCTGACGGTGGCCAGCACGCGGGCCGCGAGGTGGCGGATGCCGAGGCGATGTTGGCCAGTGGCGCGGATATGCTTGATATTGGCGGCGAATCCACCCGCCCGGGGGCCGATTTCGTGCCTGCTGAAGAAGAGGCCGCACGGGTGCTGCCGGTGATTGAGGCCCTCACCGCCAAGGGCCTTGGTCCGATTTCGATTGACACCCGCAAGGCGGAAGTGGCCAAAGCCGCACTGGCCGCCGGGGCCGGGCTGTTTAACGATGTGACCGCCCTCACCTTTGACCCCGAAAGCCTGCGCGTGGCGGCAGAAAGCGGCGCGGCGGTCTGCCTGATGCACTCGATCAAAACGCCGAAGACCATGCAGGATAACCCGCATTATTCCAATGTGTTGCTGGATGTTTATGATGCGCTGCATGAACGCATAAAGGCCTGCGAGGCCGCCGGAATCCCCCGCGCCCGCATCATGGTGGACCCGGGGCTGGGCTTTGGCAAAACCATGGCTCATAACCTTGCCCTGCTGCGCGGGATCAGCCTGTTTCACGGGCTTGGTTGCGCCATTCTGCTGGGGGTGTCCCGCAAGGGGATGATCGGCAAAATCGCCGACGAGCCGCGCCCTGAGCGGCGTTTTGCCGGTTCCGTGACGTTAGCGCTGGAGGGGCTCAATCAGGGGGTGCAGATGCTGCGGGTGCATGATATTGCTGAGACAAAGCAATCCGTCGCGCTGTGGCGCGCACTTAACGAGGCCTAGGTCATGACCCGTAAATATTTCGGCACCGACGGGGTGCGCGGCACCGCCAATATTCATCCGATGACCGCCGAAATGGCGCTCAAACTCGGCGCGGCTGTCGGGCAGTATTTTGCCTCTCACGAAGGCAGCAAGCGGGTGATTATCGGCAAGGATACCCGCCGCTCAGGCTATATGATCGAGAACGCGCTCACCGCCGGGCTGCTGAGCGTGGGCATGGATGCCTACCTGCTCGGCCCCGTCCCCACCCCTGCCGTGGGGATGCTGACCCGCTCCATGCGCGCCGACCTCGGCATTATGATTTC
>JALWPC010000073.1 GCA_026995265.1 Paracoccaceae bacterium | reverse complement strand
CTACGAGGGGGCGTTCACCCTGATCGGCACCACCGATGTGGACCAGGGCGAGGACCTTTCCCAACCGGTCTGCACCAAGGAGGAGGCCGACTATCTGCGCGGCTTTGCCTCGGAGTATTTCAAGGAGTCGATCAACCCAGAGGATATTGTCTGGACCTATTCCGGCACCCGCCCGCTCTATGATGACCACGCCAGTTCCGCCACCAAAGCCACGCGGGATTATGTGCTGAGCCTCAATGAAGACGGCCCGCCGCTGCTCTCGGTGTTTGGCGGCAAAATCACCACTTACCGCAAGCTGGCCGAAGCGGCGCTGGCCAGGCTTGCCCCCCATCTCAAACAGGCCACCGGCCCCTGGACAGCCACGGCGGCGCTGCCGGGCGGGGATTTTGCGCATGACGGCGCCCCCCGCCTGCTCGCCGCGCTGGAAGCGGATTATCCGTTTCTCTCCCCCGAAACCGCCCTCCGGCTCATCCGCACCTATGGCACCGATGCCCCGCGAATGCTGGGCAGCGCCAAAACCGCCGACGACCTTGGCGAGGATTTCGGCGCCGGGCTCACCGAGGCCGAGGTGAACTGGCTGATCAAACACGAATTTGCTGTGACCGCCGAAGATATCCTTTGGCGGCGCACAAAGCTCGGGCTGCACGTTACGCCCGAACAAGCCAAGCGGCTGGAAAGCTGGCTGGCAGAACAGAACGGCCACGAAAACATAAAGAAAGTGTCGTGAAACGAAAATACGTCGAAACTGCAAACTTCAAGGGAGAAGACAATGCGCATTTCAAAATATATTCTGGGGGCGGTGACCGCGGCCTCTTTTGCAACCGGCGCTTATGCGCAGGTGGAAATCCAGTGGTGGCACGCCATGGGCGGCGCCAATGGCGAGCGTGTGGACAAGATCGCCGCCGATTTCAACGCCAGCCAGAGCGATTATGTGGTGGTGCCCTCCTATAAGGGCAACTACACCGAAACCATGACCGCCGCCGTGGCTGCCTTCCGCGCCCATGAACAGCCAGACATTGTGCAGGTGTTCGAAGTGGGCACCGCCACCATGATGGCCGCCAAGGGCGCGGTTTACCCGATCACCGAGCTGATGGCGGATACCGGCACCCCGTTTGACCAGTCGGTCTATCTGCCTGCCGTTGTGTCTTACTACCAGACACCGGATGGCGACCTGCTGTCGATGCCGTTCAACTCTTCCACCCCGGTGCTGTGGTATAACAAAGACGCCTTCAAGAAAGCCGGTATTGAAAACCCGCCGAGCACATGGGACGAGCTCAATGCCGACGCGCAAAAGCTGCTCGACAGCGGCATGACCTGCGGCTATTCCTTCGGCTGGCAAAGCTGGGTGATGATCGAGAACTACAGCGCGTGGCATAACCTGCCCATTGGCACCAGGGAAAACGGCTTTGCGGGCACCGATACCGAGTTCACCTTCAACAATGATGCGGTCGTCAACCGCCTGCAATCCGTTGCAGACAGCCAGGCCAAGGGCATCTTCAAATATGGTGGCCGCCGGGGCGATAGCCTGTCGCTGTTCACCTCGGGCGAGTGCGGCATGTGGATGAACTCTTCGGCCTATTACGGCTCGATCAAATCGCAGGCCGAGTTTGACTTTGGCCAGACCATGCTGCCGCTGGATACCGACGTGGCGGATGCGCCGCAAAACTCGATCATCGGCGGGGCGACCCTGTGGGTGCTGCGCGGCCAGCCCGAGGATCACTATAAGGGAGTCGCCGCCTTCATGAAGTATCTGTCGCAGCCGGAAGTGCAGGCGTGGTGGCATCAGGAAACCGGTTATGTGCCGATCACCACAGCCGCCGCTGACCTGTCGCGCGAACAGGGGTTCTATGAGGAAAACCCGGGCACCGATACGGCGATCAAGGAACTGAGCCTGAATCCGCCAACGCCAAACTCGCGTGGATTGCGTTTCGGGAACTTCGTGCAGATCCGCGACATCATCAACGAAGAGATGGAAGCGCTCTGGGCCGGTGACAAAACCGCCCGCGAGGCGATGGATACGGCGGTAGAGCGGGGCAACGCGCTGCTGGCCAAATTCGCCCGCGCCAACCGCTAGGTGCCAAAGCCCTCCCCCGCTTGCGGGGGAGGGTTGGGTGGGGGCGCGAGAGATACGGCCAAGCACAGGTTTCGCATGTATCGCACCGCCCCCCTCCCTTCCTCCCCCCGCAAGCGGGGGAGGGGCCGCCAGGCCACACATTTGTGCCCTCCACCGACTTCGGGACAGGACTAACATGCTAAAACGCGTTCATTTCGGGCCCTCTTTGCTGCCCTTCCTGCTGGTTGCGCCGCAAATCGCGGTCACACTGGTTTTCTTCATGTGGCCCGCCGGGCAAGCGCTCTACCAGTCGTTCCTTATTCAGGACGCCTTCGGCTTTAGCACCGAATTTGTCTGGTTCGAGAATTTCCAGATTCTGTTTGAAGACCAATACTACCTCGCCTCTTTCCAGCGCACCGCAATTTTCTCGCTGTCGGTTGCGGTTATGGCCATGGGGTTCGCCCTGGTGCTGGCCGCCATGGTGGACCGGATCGTGAAAGGCGTTATGGCCTTTCAAACCCTGCTCATCTGGCCCTATGCCGTGGCCCCCGTGGTGGCCGGTGCGCTCTGGGTGTTCATGTTTGACCCCACATTGGGTATTTTTGCCTATGCGCTCAACACCATCGGCTATGACTGGAACCACAAGCTCAACGGCAACGAGGCCATGCTGCTGGTGGTCTTGGCCGCCACATGGAAGCAGATCGCCTATAACTTCCTGTTTTTCGTCGCCGCCATTCAAAGCATCCCGAAATCGCTGATCGAGGCCGCCGCCATTGATGGCGCTGGCCCGATGCGCCGCTTCTGGACCATCATCTTCCCGCTGATCACCCCGACCTCGTTTTTCCTGCTGGTGGTCAACATCGTTTACGCCTTCTTTGACACTTTCGGCATTATCCATGCCATTACCCAGGGCGGCCCCGCCAAGGCCACCGAGATTCTGGTTTACAAGGTTTATAATGACGGCTTCATCGGGCTGGACCTTGGCGGCTCGGCGGCGCAATCGGTGATCCTGATGGCGATTGTGATTGTGATCACCGTGATCCAGTTCCGCTTTATCGAGCGAAAGGTTGAATACTGATGATCGAGAACCGCCCCCTTGTCACCGCCCTTGCCTACCTGACCCTGATCCTCGGGGTGGGCATTGTCGCCTTCCCGATCTGGATCACCTTTGTAGCCGCCACCCATGACGCGGTGCGGATGACGCAAGTGCCGCTGCCCCTGTGGCCGGGCGACCAGTTTTTCGCCAACCTGAAAACCGTGCTGTTCGAGGGCGTCGGCGGGCGCAATGCCACGCCGGTATGGCTGATGATGACCAACAGCCTGATCATGGCGATGATGATCGCGGTGGGCAAAATCGTTATCTCGCTGATGTCGGCCTTTGCCATTGTCTATTTCCGCTTCCCCTTCCGCATGGGGTTTTTCTGGATGATTTTCATCACTCTGATGCTGCCGGTAGAGGTGCGCATTCTGCCCACTTTCGAGGTGGTGTCCAACCTGAATATGCTCAATTCCTATTGGGGCATGACGGTGCCGTTAATCGCCTCGGCCACCGCCACCTTCATGTTCCGGCAGGTATTCCTGACCATCCCCGACGAGATGCTGGAAGCCGCCCGTGTAGACGGTGCCGGCCCGATGCGGTTCTTTTGGGACATCCTCATTCCCCTTTCCCGCACCAATATTGCCGCGCTGTTCGTGATCCTGTTTATTTACGGCTGGAACCAATATCTCTGGCCGCTCCTGATCACCACCGATAGCGGCTATTTCACCGTGGTGATGGGGATGAAGCAAATGCTGGACAGCGCCGAGCAGGCCCCCGAATGGCACCTGATCATGATGACCGCGCTCATGGCCATGCTGCCCCCGATCATCGTGGTGCTTTCCATGCAGAAAATGTTTGTCAAAGGCCTGACAGAGACCGAAAAATAAGAGGAGGCCGGAATGGCTGATATAACCCTGAAGGGCGTTAAGAAGTCCTATGGCAAAACCGAGGTGATCCACGGCATCGACTGGGAAATCACCGATGGTGATTTCGTGGTCATCGTCGGACCTTCGGGCTGCGGCAAATCTACCCTGCTGCGGATGATCGCGGGGCTGGAGAGCATCACGGCGGGGGAGGTGCTGATCGGTGGCACCGTGGTCAACAAGCTGGAGCCGAGCAAGCGCGACATCGCCATGGTGTTCCAGAATTACGCACTCTACCCGCATATGACCGTTTATAAGAACATGGCCTACGGGCTGAAGCTGATGAAGCTCGACAAGGCCGAGATCGATGCGCGGGTGCAGAAGGCGGCGAAGATTCTGGAGCTTGGCCCCTATCTGAAACGCCTGCCGCGGGAGCTGTCCGGCGGCCAACGCCAGCGGGTGGCCATGGGCCGCGCCATTGTGCGCGAACCTGCGGTGTTCCTGTTTGACGAGCCGCTGTCCAATCTGGACGCCAAGCTTCGGGTGCAAATGCGCCTCGAGATCAAAAACCTGCAAGCCGAGCTTGGCATTACCAGCGTTTACGTGACCCACGACCAGGTGGAGGCGATGACGCTGGGCGACCAGCTTGCGGTGCTCAATGGCGGCTATGTGGAACAGCTCGGCTCGCCGATCGAGATCTACGAACGCCCCGCCTCGACCTTCGTGGCGGCCTTCATCGGCTCGCCCTCGATGAACCTGATTGACGGCCAGATGGACGCTGAGGGCCAAAGCCTCACCCTGCCCGATGGTTCCACCATCACCCTGCCCACCCCGCGCGCCGCTGGTAAGGCGGTGAAGCTGGGCATCCGCCCCGAGCATTTCGGCCTCGGCGCGGGCGAAAACCAGGTGCCGCTTCATGTGCGCGTGGTCGAGCAACTCGGGGCCGATACGCTGGTGCATGGCACTCTGGGCGACACCACCGTGCCGATTGTCCTGCGGCTCGAGGGCGTGCAGAGCCTGCAAGCGGGCGGCGTGGTGCAGCTCCACATCCCGCAGGATGCGCTGCATGTGTTTGACGGGGAAACGGGGAAGCGGGTGGAGTGAAGGTGGGGTGGGCTTCAACCCCCATATTTTTAGGGATTCACAACAGTCCTTTTTGCGGCTAGAGTAATGCAAAGGGATTCTTGCCGTGCAAAAAGATTTTCAAATTCTGGGTAAGGGAATTTATTCCCCGCGAGAGGCTGCACGCTTGGTCGGCCTCAAGCCTCAGGATGTGCGGCGATGGACCCGTGGAAGTGGCCCTACACTTCCGCTTTTGAACGCTTACTTTCAGGAATTTGACGATAGCAGCGAGATCAGCTTCCTTGATCTGATCGAAGTTAGGGTCGTTTCTTCATTGCGAAGAAATGGTATCTCATTGCAGGCCATTCGATTTGCCATTCAATACGCACAAGAAAAATTCAATATCGACAGACCCCTGGCAACATTGAGCTTCAAGACCGACGGAAAAGAAATACTCATCAACGCGATTGAAAACGATGGCGAGTTAACCAGTCTCAATTCCAAACGTGCTGGACAGAAAGTCTTTAGCAAAATTGTTCAGCAGTCACTTGTCGATTTGGAATTTGAAAATGCGCGCCCTGTCAGATGGAAGCCTAAAAACGCCAAGGCGGTCGTGATTGATCCGCAAAGGTCTTTTGGAGCTCCTATACTCGATGAATTCGGTATTTCAACACGCGTGCTTTACGATGAATATCTCCACTTTGAAGACATAGATTATTTGTCAAACATATACGAAGTTCCGAAAAACGTAGTCAAAAATGCTATTCAATTTGAGCGGAGTTTAGATGGTCAAAGTCCTGTTTGATCATAATATGCCGCCCGTTATTGCTCATTCTCTGAATGAGTTGATAAAGCATGACGGGCATGAAGCCATCGCCCTTCGAGACAAATTCCCTACAAACATTTCAGATATCGATTACTATAAAAAGCTCGGTGAGGAAGGTGGTTGGATCGTCATCTCCAAGGACGTAAAACAAGTTAAAAAGCCTGCTGAACGAGACGCCATTTTGCGATCAGGCGTTATGGTTTTCTATCTAAAGCCAGCGGTCCAAAAGCAAAAAGTAACAGAACAGGCGGCTACCATCATTTGGCATTGGGACAAAATATTAAAGCAATTTGAACTTTCTAGCGGTGGCTTATTTGAGATGCCTGTTAACAAAGGGAGATTCAGGGTTCTGTAATATCACCCATCCACGCGGATGTTCACATTCTTCGGGTCATAGGGGCTGTCTTCCACCACCTCGGCCTCCCAGAGCTGCCCTTGCATTTTCACCTGCACCTTCTGCCCCGCCACGGCCAGCGCAGGGGGCAGATAGCCCATGCCGATGCTTTTTTCAAAATGCACCGAATAGCCCCCCGAGGTCAGCCGCCCGACCTTTTCGCCGTCATGGAACAGCGCCTCGCGGCCCCATGGGTCCATGTCTTCTGGCCCGTCAATCAGCAGCGTGCAGCACTTGGCGCGAATGCCGGTGGCCAGCATTGCCTCCTTGCCGTGGAAATCCTTCTCCAGGTTGACAAAGCGCGGCAGGTCGGCCTCCAGGGGCGTTGCATCGCGGCCCAACTCGGTGCCAAAGGCGCGATAGCTTTTCTCCTGCCGCAGCCAGTTCTGCGCCCGTGCCCCCACCAGCTTCAGCCCGTGCTTTTCACCGGCCTTCTCGATCAAATCAAACAGGTAGTTTTGCATTTCAATCGGGTGGTGCAGCTCCCAGCCCAGCTCGCCGGTATAGGCCACCCGAATGGCCTTTACCGGGCACATGCCCAGTTCAATATCCCGCGCGGTCAGCCACGGGAAGCGCCTGTTGGAAAGCGCAGTGTCAGGGTCCGCATCCACAATAATATCCCGCAGCAAGGCGCGGGATTTCGGCCCTGCAATGGCGAACACACCGTATTGCGTGGTCACGTCCTGAACCTCGATATATCCGAATTCGCCCGCCTTGTCGGCCGCCGCCTTGCGCAGAAAATCGGCGTCATAGGCGCTCCACGCGCCCGCGCTGACGAGGTAATACTCATCCTCCGCCTCGCGCACGATGGTGTATTCCGTGCGGGTCGTCCCCGCTTTTGTGAGCGCATAGGTCAGGTTGATCCGACCCACTGAGGGGAGCTTGTTGCAGGTGAACCAGTCCAGAAACGCCGTCGCCCCCGGGCCTTTGACGCGGTGCTTGGTGAAGGCAGACGCCTCGATCAGACCGACCCCCTCACGAATGGCTTTGGCCTCTTCCACCGCATATTTCCACCAGCCGCCACGGCGGAAGGAGCGGGAATCATGGTCGCTAAACCCCTCCGGCGCGAAGTAGTTCGGACGCTCCCAACCGTTGACCTGCCCGAACTGCGCCCCGCGGGCCTTCAGGCGGTCATAAACAGGCGTGGTGCGCAGGGGGCGGCAGGCGGGCCGCTCCTCGTCGGGATGGTGGAGCACGTAGACATGCTCGTAGCATTCCTCGTTCTTGCGCGCGGCATATTCGGTGGTCATCCAGTCGCCATAGCGCTTGGGGTCCAGGCTGGCCATGTCAATCTCGGCCTCGCCCTCCACCATCATTTGCGCCAGATAATAGCCCGTGCCCCCCGCCGCGGTAATGCCAAAGCTGAAGCCCTCGGCCAGCCACATATTGCGCAGGCCCGGGGCGGGGCCGACCAGCGGGTTGCCGTCGGGCGTGTAGCAGATCGGGCCGTTGAAGTCATCCTTCAGGCCGATATGCTCGGTCGAGGGCATCCGGTGGATCATCGCCACATATTGCGCTTCGATGCGCTCCAGGTCGAGCGGGAACAGGTCGGCGCGGAAACTATCCGGCACCCCATGCTCAAACCGCGCGGGCGCGCCTTTTTCATAGACGCCGAGAATCCAGCCGCCGCGCTCTTCGCGCACGTAAGATTGCGCGTCGGCATCGCGGATCACCGGATGCTCGGGATTGTCTTTGCGCCATTCCTCCAAGGCGGGGTCGGCATCGGTGACGATGAACTGGTGTTCCACAGGAATGGCAGGGATTTTAATACCCAGAAGCCGCGCGGTGCGCTGGGCGTGGTTGCCCGTGGCCGTCACCACATGCTCGGCATGGATCTCAAACGTCTCGCCGGAGGCCACAAGGTTGCCGCCCTTCTCCTCCATCACCGCGCCGCGCACAATCCAGTGGTCGCCCGCCCACGCATAGCTGTCCACCTGCCGTTTGCGGAGAATCTCCACCCCCCTTTGCCGCGCCCCCTTGGCCATGGCCATGGTCACATCAGCGGGGTTTATATAGCCATCGGTGGGGTGGTAAAGCGCGCCCTTCAGGTCATCGGTGCGGATCAGCGGCCAGCGGGATTTGATCTGCTGCGGGGTGAGAAACTCGTGTTCAATGCCCACGCTGTCTGCCGTGGTCGCATAGAGCATGTATTCATCCATCCGCTCTTGCGTCTGTGCCATGCGCAGGTTGCCCACCACGGAAAACCCGGCATTCAAGCCCGTTTCCGCCTCCAACTCCTTATAGAGTTTCACCGAGTAATCGTGAATGTGGCTGGTGGCGTAGGACATATTGAACAACGGCAGCAGCCCCGCCGCGTGCCATGTGGAACCACTGGTGAGCTCGTCGCGCTCCAGCAGCACCACATCCTGCCAGCCCGCCTTCGCGAGGTGGTAGGCAATGCTTGCCCCCACAGCGCCGCCACCAACAACCAAAGCTTTAGCACGATCTTTCATAGCGGGCCCTCTCGCAAAACAGTTTGCTGATTGTTTACCGGAACGCGGCCGAATTCAAGCGCCACGGCCCGACGCCCCGGGATATAAATCCGACACCTTGCGAGTCCTGCCCGCTTGGGTCATAGTCTGTTAAGAAATCAAAAGGAGGTCATGATGAAACTCAATTCAATACTCGCGGGCGCACTGGCGCTCGGCTTTGCAACCGGCGCTTTGGCGCAGGATTTGCCGGATCTGGGCGGCCAGACCATTGTGGTGGTCACCGAAAACGCCTACCCGCCGCTGCAATTCGTGGAGCCTTCCAGCGGCGAGGCCATCGGCTGGGAATATGACGCCATGGCCGATATTGCCAAGCGCCTGAACCTGAATGTGGAATACCAGAACACAAGCTGGGACGCGATGATCCCTGCGGTGTCTGACGGCCAGTATGACATGGGCATGACCGGTATCACCATCCGCGACGACCGCAAGGAAAAGGTGGATTTCTCGGACCCCTACATGCGCTCGGAAATGGTGATGCTGGTGCGGGGCGATGAAGAGCGCTTCACCGACGCCGCCAGCTTTGCCGCCAACCCGGACCTGCTGATGGCCGCCCAAC
The DNA here is from genome assembly GCA_026995265.1 of Paracoccaceae bacterium. GTDB lineage: Bacteria > Pseudomonadota > Alphaproteobacteria > Rhodobacterales > Rhodobacteraceae > UBA3077. The sequence goes on along the minus strand of JALWPC010000073.1, from coordinate 19,019 downwards.
CCGGCACCACACCGTTCTATGTCGGCGTTTATGATGTGCTTGACGGCGATGAAGCCAACCCGCGCATCAAGCTGTTTGAAACCTTCGGGGCCACCGTGCAGGCCCTCAAGGCCGGCGATGTGGACCTTGTGCTGACCGACGGCACCGCCGGGCAGGGCTATGTCGAGGCCTCCAATGGCGGGCTAAAGATCATCGGCGAGCCGCTGGGCACCGAGGATTTCGGCTTCATCTTCCCCAAAGGTTCCGCTCTTGTCGCGCCGATCAACGCCGCCATTGCCGCCATGCGCGCCGACGGCACGCTGGATGCGCTCAACAAAAAGTGGTTCCTCGACTATAAAATGGGCGGCTAACGCCTTTTATCACCCCTCCCCGATGGGCACCTGATCGCGCCCATCGGGGAGGGGGGCTTTCGGAGCCTCCCCATGCACCCCAAACAAGACAGCGACTTCCCCTACTGGCTGCTGGTTGCCGCCACCATCGGGCTTTATCTTGCCTACCGCGTGGCCACGGATGACCTTTATACACAGGTGATCACCATTGTATCCAAGGGCATTTGGGTCACGATATTTGTGACCATCGTCACCTTTATGCTCGCCTCTGCCTTTGGCCTGCTGCTGGCTGTCGGCTCGCTGTCGCGCTTTCTGGTATTCCGGCAAATGGCGCGGTTTTATATCGAAATCGTGCGGGGTATCCCCATCCTCGTGCTGCTCTTCTACATTGCATTTGTCGGCGCCCCTGCCCTTGTGGTGGCCATTAACTGGGCCATCGAGCCGCTGGGCTTTGACCCGATGCGCACCCGTGATCTTTCGATGATGTGGAAGGCCATTCTGGCCCTGACCATTGGCTATGCCGCCTTTATCGCCGAGGTGTTTCGGGCCGGCATACAGGCGGTCGAACCGGGGCAGATCGAGGCGGCCAAGGCGCTGGGCCTCAACGGCTGGCAGCGCTTCCGCAAGATCATCTTCCCGCAAGCCATACGCACCATTCTGCCGCCTCTGGGGAACGACTTTATTGCCCTGATCAAAGACAGTTCGCTGGTCTCGGTGCTCGGCGTGGCCGACATTACCCAGCTTGGCAAAATCTATGCGGCGGGGAGTTTCCGGTTTTTCGAAACTTATAACATCGTCGCATATGTTTATCTGATGATGACGGTGACGCTCTCGCTGGCTCTGCGCAGGTTCGAGCGCAAAATGCGGGCGGCGCCCAAAGGGTAGGCCCCGCCATTTGTGGGGGCAAGCACCCACCTGAGGGATTATTGGCGGCCAAAAAGGTGGATTTTGCCTTGGCGAGCCGCTAGCATACGCCACGACTGAAGAGGGAATGGATTGTGACCACATCTCAAGGCATTTTGCGCGAAGGTGAGCTGCTCAACAACACCTATGTGATTGAAAAGCTGATCGGATCGGGGGGCACCGGCGAGGTGTATCTGGCCAAGAACATCGTCTCCGGCCGCAAATTCGCCATTAAAATCCTCAAGCAGGAATTCTCGCAAAACGAGGCGTTTATCAACCTGATGCGCCGCGAGGCCGACGTGCTGCACAATGTGATAGATGACGCGGTGGTGCGCTATAACGAACTGCTGAAATCGGAAATGCATGGCGGGTTTGTGTTTCTGGTGATGGAGTTTATCGAGGGCCCGCAACTGGCCGAAATCATGCAGACAAACGGCCCCGTCGCGCCGGATGCCCTGCTGCAAATCGCCCGTCGCATGGGCCAGGGGCTGGCCGCCGCCCATGCCCAGAACGCCTTTCACCGCGATATATCGCCCGATAACATCATCCTGCCCGGCGGCGACCCGACCAAAGCCAAGCTGATTGATTTCGGCATCGCGCGGGATATTTCGGAGAACGCCCAAACGGTGGTCGGCGGCGGGTTTGCGGGCAAATATCAATACGCCGCCCCCGAGCAGCTTAACGGCGAGGTGGACGCCCGCTCCGACCTCTACAGCCTCGGCGTAACCCTGCTGAATGCCTATCGCGGTAAAGCCAGCGAGATCGGCGCGTCGCTGATGGAGATCGTGCAGGCCAAGGCGCAGCGGCTGGACACCCGCGACGTGCCGGGGCAACTCGGAGAGCTGATTTCGCGGCTGGTGGAGCCTCGGCCGGAAGACCGCTTTCAAAGTGCCAATGAAATGGTGCAATGGCTGGGCGGCGCACTAGCCCACGCCCCCAAAGCCGCCCCTTCGGCCCCCGCCACCGAGCCGACCATGATCATTCCGCAAAAACCAGATGCATTTCAGGCCCTGCCGGACGAGCCCAGCGCGGGCTTTGGCAAATTTGCCATACTCCTGCTCATCGCTGCGCTTGGCGGTGCAGGCTGGTTCTTTGGCCTTGGCCCCGGACGGGAGATGGTTTTTCCGGCGAAATACGCGGTGGCAAGCCCCTATGCCATTCGGGTGCAGCATGAGGATGGCAGCAAGGCACTCACCGTCGCGGGCCATGTGCGCGGCCCCGAGGCGGGCACGAACCTGCTGTCCGAGCTTCAACTGGCGTTTAGCGAATACACGATTACCTCCGATCTTCAAAATGCCAGCGGCGCGCCGAATGACAGTTGGGAGCAGACGATAGAGCGCTTGGCAAAAGAGGCCAAACCGCTGAAAGCCTGGGGCGTGGAGATGCGCGACCAGGCCGTGACCCTGACCGGCGAAGCGGAAACCGAAGCGGTGGCAAATGAAGTGAAAGCCGCGTTTGAATCCACCGCGCGCTCGGCCGGTGTAGCGGCGCAGGTGGACATCTCGGTGACCATCCCGCCGCTGCCATTGGCCCCGCTCAACGCATTGCTCTCCACCTATGAAACCTGCGGCCCGCTGCGGGTGACCGGCGGGGACGGCACCCAGCTTGGCCCCGAGGACCCGCTCACCGTGTCCGGCATTATCGCACGGGAAAGCGATGTGGATGTCTTCGACCTCGTGCTGGCAGACGCCGCCCCCGGGCACAAGATCGACTATAACCTTGCGGTGCTTAACGAGCCGGTGTGCCAGATCGAGGCCATTCTGCCCGAACCGCAAAATAATGGCATGGAGCTGCTCTATTCCTATGGTCAGCGCGAAGGGGAGGTTGGCTCCAAACCCTTCCGCGAGGGTGAAAACCCCGTGATCGACGTGCTGTTGCCAAGCGCGGCCGAGGGCTTTCTCTATGCGTTTTATGTGGATTCCGAAGGGCAGGTTTTTCACCTGATCCCGCATCTTTCACGCCAAACCCACACGGTGCCGCCGATAGGCGAACTGGTGAATGGCAAGCGGAAGGTGCGGCTGACCTACCCCATTTCGGACGCCTCGACCGAAAACCTCGGCTTTCGGGTGGTCGCCCCGTTCGGCACCAATATGGTGGTCGCCATTTTAAGCCCGCGCCCGCTGTTTGACGGCCTGCGCCCGCGGGCGGAATCGGTGGCGGCGCTGCAAGAGGCGCTGGCCCCGAAGGCCGGTTTGCTGACCGACCCAAAAACGCTGGTGGTCAGCCGCTACCTTGTAACGGACCCGTAAGCCGCTTACATTACGGGTATTGAACGCGGTTATTTTGCCGCAAAATGTTTTTTGGCTATATTGGCCGTGATATTTATAGGGAGTAGACCGATGACCTTTCGCAAACTTACCGCCTTACTGGCATTTTCAGCGCTGATCAGCCCCATGGCCGTATCGGCCCAAGCCCTCACCGCAGACGAAATACTGGCCTTGCTCATTGCCCAGCGAGAGGCCCTCGCCGCAGGTGAAAACGGGCTGGGGAGCTCCCGCACCCTTGAATTTGTCCCCGAATCCACGCCTGAAACCACGGATGGGAATGGCATGGCCATGGCCACCGAAGTGCCCGGGGCCGCGGTTGCGGCCAATACAGAAGGGGCCGTTATGCCCGAAGAAATGGTGATAGACCTTACGATCTTTTTCGAGTTTGACTCGGCCTTGCTGAAACCGGAATCAAAGGCGCAGGTGGATGCGCTCTGCACGGCGATCTCGGCGAATGAAGCGGCTTTGGCGGCCGAAACCGACGGCGCAGCCGAAACCGACGGCCCGGCCGAAACACCGCATGGCAGCTATCAGATTATCGGCCATACCGATGCCTCCGGCTCGGTCGCCTATAATCTTTCCCTCTCCAAAGCCCGCGCCGATGAAGTGGTGCGCTATATGGTGAACGAATGCGGGATTGACGGCAACCTTCTGCAAGCCGTGGGCATGGGTGAAGGGCGCCTGAAAGACCCGAGCCACCCGCGGGCAGACCAGAACCGCCGCGTGGAAATCCAGGTGGTGCTATAAACGGTGCCGCCCCGTTAGCGATAAAAGATATTGCCGCCGAATTGCCCGCGTTTCGAGAGCGTCGCAAACCAGCCCGGGGCCATGCTGGCCGCATGGAAATAAAGCGCGCCGTGGGTGATGTCCTCTTGCCGGTTGGTGAGTAATTCATAGGCAATGGCACGCATTTTCACCAGCTCGGCGGGCTCGCTGAACTGGTCGTTCGGGATGGCATCACAGCGATAGCTGAACTGGCAGGTGCCGTTATAACGCTGGTCGATCACCCCGCAGATGCTGGAAGGAAAGCGGCTGTCGGCGGCGCGGTTCAAAATCACCTCGCCCACCGCGCGCTCGCCCTCATAGCTGGTGCCGCGGGCCTCGAAATAAAGCGCTTCGGCAAGGCAGCCCACATCAGCCGAAGTATAGCCCGCGCTGGAAAGCGTGGCATCTGTCGGCGTGGCCTGGGCGCAGGCGGTGAGCAGGGCCAGCAGCAGCATGGCTATTTTTGAGCGGGTAAACATGGCAGGCTTTTCCTTAAACTTGCGCGTATATGGGCGGGATACCGTAAAATTACAAGGTTTGGCGGATTTCGCTGGCAAAATGCCGCAAACGGGCGCATGGTGCCGCCCGCGACATTTTGTCAAAATTGGAGGAGCCTTGCCCGAGATAACCGATACCGCCCTGCTCGCCTATGCCACCAGGCTTGCCGAAGACGCGGCACAGGTGGCGATGGGCTATTTCCGCGGCAAGCTGGGCATTGAAGTGAAGCCCGACCTAAGCCCTGTGACCGTGGCCGACAAGGCCGTGGAGGCCTTCGTGCGGGGCCGCCTTGCGCAGGATTTCCCGAATGACGGGCTGTTTGGCGAGGAAGAGGGGGCCAGCGGGCTGGAGCGCGCCCGCGTCTGGGTGCTGGACCCGATAGACGGCACCCGCTCTTTCCTTTCGGGCTATCCGACATTCGGCTTTCTGCTGGCGGTGCTTGCGCATGGCAAGCCCAAAATCGGCGTGGTGGGCATTCCGGCGATGGGCGAGGTTTATACCGGCCTTGGGAACATGGCCGCCTGCAATGGCCGCCCGATTCAGGTCTCGGGCCAGACCCGGCTTTCCGACGCCATTCTCTACATCCACGAGGCTGAGCATATGCGCGCGGGCGACGGGGCGGTGCTGGACAGGCTCACCACCAAGGGCGCCACCCGCCGCTTCGCTTATGACTGCTACGCCCACGCCCTGCTGGCGGCGGGGCATATAGATGCGGTAGTTGACTATAACCTGCAACCCTATGATTTCCTGCCGCTTTGTGCGCTCATTGAGGCCGCCGGCGGGGTGATTACCGACTGGCACGGCCAGCCGCTGACGCTGGAGTCCGATGGCCGCGTGATCAGCGCCGCCACGCCCGCGCTGCACGCTGAGCTTCTGGAGATCACCCGATGAGCGCCACCGACTCCCTGCTGCGCCTGATCGGCTCTGTCGCCCTGCTGCTCTGGGGCCTTTACATGGTGCGCACCGGCATCACCCGCGCCTTTGGCTCGGAGCTGCACCGGATTGTCGGCCGCGCGGTCTCCAACCGGATTTCGGCGTTCTTGAGCGGCATTGGCGTAACGCTGATTGTGCAGTCCAGCACCGCCACGGCGCTGATTATTTCCTCTTTCGCCGCGCGCGGGGTCATTGCCCTGCCCGCCGCGCTTGCGGTAATGCTGGGGGCGGATATTGGCACCACTTTGGTGGCCCAAGTCCTGTCGTTTGACCTCTCGCTCATGCCCTATATCCTCGTGCTTGTCGGCCTCATCCTCCACGGCCCCAAGCGCTCCAGCAAGGCCCGTCAGCTTGGCCGCGCGGTGTTTGGCCTTGGCCTGATGCTGCTGGCGCTCTCGCTGATCGTGCAAAGCTCCGAACCGCTGCGCAATTCGGTGATCCTGCAAGAGGTGTTCGCCTCCATCGGCTCGGAACCGATGATCGCCATTCTTATGGCGGCGCTGCTTACATGGGTTTCCCATTCCAGCCTCGCGATTGTGCTTCTGGTGATGAGCTTTGCCGTCGGCAATGTCATTTCAATAGACCTCGCCTTCCTGCTGGTGATCGGGGCCAACCTTGGCGGGGTGATCCCGCCGATTATCGCCACCCTGTCCGAGGGCGACCTTGCGCGGCGCGTCACCCTTGGCAATGCGGGCTTCAAGATCATCGGGGCGCTGGCCTTCCTGCCCTTCGTTGGCCTGCTGCCCGCGCTTCTGAGCCGCATCTCGGACGACCCGGCGCGGCTTGTGGTGAACTTCCACACCCTGTTCAACTTCGCACTGGCCTTCGTCTTCGTGCCGCTGGTGCCCATGGCCGCCCGCCTGTGGGAGCGTATCATCCAGCCCAGCAACGGGGCCACCGATGACGACCAGCCCAAATTCCTTGACGAAAACTCGATCAACACCCCGGTGCTGGCACTGGCCTGTGCCACCCGCGAGGTGGGCCGCATGGCCGAAACGGTGGACACCATGCTGCGCGGCGTGTCGGACTGTCTGCGCTCGGGCGACTTCTCCAATGTGGATGAACTGGTGGAACTTGATGACCGCGTGGACACGCTTTATGACGAGATCAAGTCCTACGTCACCCGGGTTTCGCGGCAGGAGATCGACCAGCCGGAAAGCGACCGCGCGGTGGAAATCCTGATGTTCACCACCAATCTGGAGCATATGGGCGACATTATCGAGAGCCTGCTCGGCGCGCTGGCGCGGCGCTCCAAGAAGGAGATCAGCTTTAGCAAAGAAGGCCTCTCGGACCTGCTCGCGCTGAACCAGAAGCTGGTTTCCAACCTCACGCTGGCGATCAACATCTTCAATTCCGGCGATGTGGCACTGGCGCGGCAGTTGATCAAGGAAAAGGGGCGGGTGAACAAATTGCAGGCGAAGTTCGTGCAAAGCCACCTGGAGCGGCTGAAAGACGGCCGGATTGAAAGCGTGGCGACCAGCAGCTTGCACATGGATGTGCTGCGCGACCAGCGCCGGATTCACTCTCATATTACCGCCGTGGCCTACCCGATTTTGGAGCGCGCGGGCAAGCTGCGCAAATCGCGGCTGAAGTAGCTCAAAATCTTTTCGGATTCCGCAAATCAAGGCTTGCGGTGCCTGAAAAGACTCTCTAAAACGCCCCTTGTCGGGTGATTAGCTCAGTTGGTAGAGCGCTTCGTTTACACCGAAGATGTCGGGAGTTCGAGTCTCTCATCACCCACCACTTTATCCCTTCTGATACCGCTCCACAAAGCGCCGCAGCACCATTGCGGGCGCGTGCACATGGGCGCCATGGACCATCTCGATCAGCCGCCCGGCCTCCTCGGGCGGGAAATAGCCCTTGTGCTTATAGATGTTGATACGGGTTTCAAACTCGGCCGCGTCGGCCTCGGGGTGGAACTGCGTGGCGTAGATATTTTGCTTGTAGCGGATCATCTGGTAGGGGCAGGTGGGCGAGCTGACAAGGTGCGCGCAGCCTTCCGGTAAGGTCTGCAAGGCCTCCTTATGGCCGACAAAGGCGTCAAACTCTGAGGGGAGGTCACGGGTCAGCGGGTCCGCCCTGCCCGCCTCCGTCAGGCGGCAATGGCTGGTGCCCACCGGCTCGCTGTAAGCGTCCTTGCTCACCGCGCGGGCCAGATGGTGGCCCAGAATGCCGATACCATAGCAGCAGCCCAGAAAGGGGATGTCATGCGCGATGATCTCCGGCATCAAAGACAACACCGCCGCCTCGATCTTCGCCTCCGTCGGGGTTTTGTCCTCGGGGGCGTCTGACACGCACCCCGGGCCACCGCCAACGATGATGCCGCTATAGGCGTGCAGGTTGAGATTGGCTGGTAACGGCTCCGCATCCAGCCGGATGCGGTGGGTTTGCGCGGGGGCAAGGCCCGCCTTTTGCAGGATAGCGGCGTATTCGCTGTCAGCGGCCTCAGGCTCGGGGCGGAGTTGGAGGATGAGGAACATGGGGATTTTCCGATGGCGGGCTGAAGCCCGCCCTACGTTTACGTATTGTTTACCATTTCGAGGCAAGGCTTGGGGATGTCCGATTATCGTCGCTTTCGTATCAAAGGTGCAACCTATTTCTTTACCGTCAATCTGGCGGAGAGAGGGCGGATAACGCTAACTGAGAATATCGATATATTGCGGCATGTGTATGCCTTGGTAGCGCGACGCCGCCCATTTGAAACCAACGCGATAGTGGTTTTACCTGACCATTTACATTGTATCTGGACCTTGCCCGAAGGCGACAACGATTTTTCAACCCGTTGGGGAGCTATAAAGTCTCAGTTCACCATGGCGATTTGTAGGGCGGGCTTCAGCCCGCCAACCACCCTGCCCGTGGTGCAATCTGGGCGTTATGCCGGGCTGAAGCCCGGCCTACGGGAAAACAAACGCGAGAAGGGAATTTGGCAACGCCGGTTTTGGGAGCATTGCATAAGGAATGATGCCGATTATCGCGAGCATATGCGGTATTGTTGGGAAAACCCCGTCAAACACGGTTTGGTCGAAAACCCTGAAGACTGGCCCTATTCCTCCATCCACCGCGACATCAAAAACGGCACCTACGACCCCCTCTGTAAGGCGGGCTTCAGCCCGCCATACGCTTGCCGCGCATCCCCTACCTCGTAAACTTCTTATACTTCACCCGCGTTGGCTTCACGCTTTCCGGCCCCAAGCGGCGGATCTTATCCGCTTCGTAATCCTCGAAGTTCCCCTCGAACCACTCCACATGGCTGTCGCCCTCAAAGGCGAGCATGTGGGTGCAGAGTCTATCGAGGAAAAAGCGGTCGTGGGAGATGATGACGGCGCAGCCGGCGAAATCGGTGATGGCGTCTTCCAGCGCCCGCAGGGTTTCCACGTCCAGGTCGTTGGTTGGCTCGTCGAGCAGCAGCACATTGCCGCCCTCGCGCAAAAGCTTGGCCATGTGCACGCGGTTGCGTTCACCGCCCGAAAGCAGGTTCATGGTTTTTTGCTGCGCCCCGCCCTTGAAATTGAAGGCCGAGCAATAGGCGCGGCCGTTGACTTCGGCGTCGCCGAGTTTGATCACATCCTGCCCGTCGGCGATCTCCTCGAATACGGTTTTGCTGTCATCCAGGGCGTCGCGGGTCTGGTCCACATAGGAAAGCTTGACGGTTTCGCCGTATTCCACGCTGCCCGTATCCGGCTGTTCCTGACCGGTGAGAATCCGAAACAGGGTGGATTTACCCGCACCATTCGGGCCGATCACCCCGACAATACCGCCCGGCGGCAGGGAAAAGCTCAGGTTGTCAATCAGCAGATTGTCACCGTAACCCTTTGAAATCCCCTCAACTTCAATCACTTTATTGCCCAAGCGCGGGCCGTTGGGAATGATGATCTGCGCCTTGCCGACCTTATCCCGCTCCGACTGGCTGGCCAGCTCGTTATAGGCATTGATCCGCGCCTTGGATTTGGCCTGCCGCGCCTTGGGGGATTGGCGCATCCAGTCCAACTCGCGCGCCAGCGTGCGCATTTTGGCCTTGTCGGCCTTGGCCTCGTGCTCCATGCGCTTGGCCTTTTGCTCCAGCCAACTGGAATAATTGCCCTCATAAGGAATGCCCCGCCCGCCGTCCAGCTCAAGGATCCAACTGGTGATGTCGTCAAGGAAATAGCGGTCGTGGGTCACGCACAGAATGGTGCCCTTGTAGTCGATCAGGTGCTGTTGCAACCAGGCGATGGTTTCGGCGTCCAGATGGTTGGTCGGCTCGTCCAAAAGCAGCATATCGGGGGCCTCGAGCAAGAGCTTGCACAGGGCCACACGGCGGATTTCCCCGCCCGAGAGCGTGCCGACATTGGCATCATCCGGCGGGCAGCGCAGGGCCTCCATGGCGATGTCGATGCTGCTGTCGAGGTTCCACAGGTCCTCGGCGTCGATCTGGTCTTGCAGGGCCGCCATTTCGTCGGCAGTTTCCTCGGAATAGTTCATGGCGAGTTCGTTATAACGCGCAAGAATGGCCTGCTTTTCGGCCACGGCCAGCATCACGTTTTCCCGCACATTCAGGCTTTCATCCAGCTTTGGCTCCTGGGGCAGATAGCCCACCTTCACCCCTTCGGCGGCCCAGGCCTCGCCCTGAAAATCCTTGTCCAGCCCCGCCATGATCTTCATCAGGGTGGATTTCCCGGCCCCGTTGGCCCCCACCACGCCGATCTTCACCCCGGGGAGGAAGGACAACCGGATGTTTTCAAACAGTTTCTTGCCGCCGGGATAGGCCTTGGACACGCCGTCCATGTGGTAAACATATTGATAAGATGCCATTTTGAAGGGTCCTTGCCGCTGGGGAAGTTTTGCACTTCTTATCGCATCGGCAAGGGGGCTTCAATCTTTGTTGTTTGTGGAGGCGACCACAAAACTTTTAACACCAAAGGGTTGCGTGTTGAATACATCGCACGACCGCGCTAGAGTTTCCCAAAATCATTCGCCATAAGCGCGAAGTTGGGATGGAAACAGTTTGCGATTAACGAGACGGGCTTTACTGGCGGGGGCGGGGGCATTTGTGCCGCTGGCGGCTTATGGCGGCGGGGTGACGCGACCGCCGGCACGGGCAGGAAGGGTCACCCCGCCGGCCTCGCTTGACTCCATTTTCAACGCCAGCGGGCTGGCGAGCAAAAGCGGCTGTGTGCTGGTGGACCTGCAAAACAGGCGTGTTCTGGAAGGGCATAACCCTGATTTGGCGCGCCCGCCGGCCTCTGTTACCAAAACCATGACAGCGCTTTATGCGCAGGCCAGGCTCGGGAATGACCACCGGTTTACCACCTCGCTTGTGGCCACGGGGCCGATCAGTGGCGGCACCCTGCAAGGGGATCTTTATCTTGTGGGCGGGGGAGACCCGACACTGGATACCGACGGGTTAAACGCCTTGGCGGCGCAGGTAAAAGCGACGGGTTTGCGGCGGATCACAGGGCGGTTTTATGTGGTCAGTTCGGCCTTGCCCTCGATTGAAGCCATTGACCCGGGGCAACCGGTTCAGGTGGGCTATAACCCCGGGCTTTCGGGGCTGAACCTGAATTATAACCGTGTTTACTTTGAGTGGAAGCGGCAAAACGGGCAGTATCACGTGACCATGGATGCGCGCTCGGAACGGGTGCGGCCTCGGGTGATTTGTGCGCATATGAGCATTTCGCGGCGGGGCGCGCCGACCTATGGCTATGAGCATAGCGGCGGGGTGGAGCGCTGGAGCGTGGCGCAGGGGGCGCTCGGGAATGGCGGCGGGCGCTGGCTGCCGGTGCGGGACCCTGCCACCTACGGGGCGGAGGTTTTTCAGGTGCTGGCGGGGGCGCAGGGGATCAGCCTGCCGCGCGCGCTGAAGCGGGACGGCGCGGCGCGGGGCACGGTGATAGCGCAACGCCAAAGCGAGAATTTGCGGGAAATCGAGCGCACCATGCTGAAATATTCCACCAATGTAACCGCTGAAATATTGGGGCTGAGCGCCACCATAGCGGCAGGCGGGCGCGCGGGCAGCCTGCAGGCTTCGGCGCAGGCGATGGCGCGTTGGGTAACGCAGCAATCGCGGCAAAGCACGCCGAACCTGTTTAACCATTCGGGGCTCACGGACCGCTCGCGGATCACCGCCAAAGAAATGGCGCTGTTTCTGGCCAAGCGCAGCAGCCGCAACGGGCTGGCAGGTATTCTGAAGGAAATCTGGCTGGAAAACGGGCGGGGCGACGCGGTGGAGCTTCCCGGCGTGCGGGTGTTTGCCAAATCCGGCACCTTGAACTTCACCCGTGGCTTGGCGGGCTATATCGAGAAAGACGGCCAGCCACGCTATGCTTTTGCGATCTTCTCGGCGGACATGGCCGCGCGCCGCGCCGTTGCCCCGAGCGAGGAGCGGCCCGCAGGGGCGCGGCGCTGGCGGGGCATTGCCAAGGCGCAGGAAAAGGCGCTGGTTTACCGCTGGGCCAGCATGCTTAGTTAAGCATGGCCTGGCAGCAGCCATTGCGGAGTTGCAAGCGGCCATTTGCCTGCTCAATCAATCGGAGTTGCCAGCCATAGTCCCGCTCGCTCATGCCATCCGAACATTGGGCGCGGTCCAGCGTGCCGGTAAAACGCCCCGCGGTGAAGGCAAAGCTGACGGGGCCAAAGCCATCCGCCGTGGCAGCTTGCCCGATGCGCTGGAAGGTCGGGGCGGGGCTGGCGGCGGCATAATCCTTGAATTCAAGGTTACGGTTGGTCCAGAAGGTGGCAGACCAAAACGGCTCGGTGCCCGAACAGACAAGCTGAAGCGGCATGGCGCTGTCGGGCATGGTGGGCAGCGGGGTGGGGCGCAAAAACCGCATAGCCACCCAGCCGTTGGCCTCCTGCCAGATGATTTTGCCCCATTTGCCATCGTCGTTGAGCGCGATCACCTCGACCTGCCCGCTGGGGTAAATATCGCCAATATCGGCGCTCTGCCCGCTCGGCTGGGCGCGCACATTCAGGGTGTCATTGGCGGCAACATTGGTGACGGTGTAAACCTCGGGCAGAATTTGCGCTTGGGCCGCAAGGGCTATGAGCAGGAGCGCAACAGATGCAAAAATCGTTTTCATTTTGGCCTCGTTAATTTTTGTGGTTGCCCTATTGTAGGGCAAATAATGCCGCATGGGGAAAAATATGCAAAAACCGGAGCTGGTGATTTTTGACTGTGACGGGGTGCTAGTGGACAGCGAGGTGATCGGCAATACGATTATGGCCGAAAGCCTGAGCGCCCATGGGCTGGAGGTTTCGCTGGCGGAATGTATGGACTTGTTCGTGGGCGCGACCATGGCGGGGGTGAAGGTGAAGGCCGAGGCGCTGGGGGCGGTGCTGCCCGACGACTGGGTGGCACGGATTTACGAGAAAATATATGCGCGCTTGCGGCAGGGCTGCCCGCCGGTTGAGGGGGTGGCCGAGGTGCTGGATGCGCTGGATGCGGCGGGGGTGCCTTATTGCGTGGCCAGCAATGGCAGCCGCGAGAAAATGGCGATCACGCTGGGTCAAAACGGGATGTTGCAGCGCTTTGGCGCGCGGGTCTATTCGGCGCAGGAGCTGGGCACGGCCAAGCCTGCGCCGGAGTTGTTTCTTTATGCGGCCCAAGGGCTTAACCCCGCGCGCTGCGTGGTGGTCGAGGATAGCCTGAACGGGATCAGGGGCGCGGCGGCGGCGGGGATGCGCTGCTTTGCCTATGCGCCGGAAGGTGGCGATGTCGAGGGGGCCACGCCCTTTGCCCGCATGGCGGATTTGCCTGCCTTGCTAGGGCTGGGTGGCGGTGCAACAGCCCGAGAGCAGGCCTTGAGCGGTGATCAGGTCTAGCCCCCAGGCATACTGGCTGGCGGTTTCTTCATCCACGCATCGGGCACGGGTTAAAACGCCGGTATATTGGCCTGCGGTAAACAGGAATTTGTCATAGCTGCGGCCCGAACCTGTGGTGAGGCGGGTGACGGGGGCCACACGGCGCCGGGTGCCCTCTGCCCCTTTATACCATGGGCTGCCGTCGGCCAGTTCATAGGTAATTAATCCGCCCTGCGCCGAAAGGCTGGCCTCCCAAGAAGGGCTGGAACTTTGGCACATAAGCACCCCGGGCAGGGACGGCGGGCCATTGGCGGGGTTTTGCCCCTCGGCGATGCGCAGATAGCGGGCAGAGACCCAGCCGGTAGTGAAATCATACGTGACCATGGCCCAGCGGCCATTCGGGCTGGTCTCAAGCACATCAATGAAGCTGTTGGGGGGGAGGGTGCCTAGAATTTCGGCACCGGCATCGGGCCGGCTACGAATGTTGAGGCTGTCATTTTCCGCAACCCCGACCACCTGGTGCAAGTAGAGCGGCACCGGTTCGGCCAGCGCAAAGGGCGGCGGCGTGACCATAAGTGCTATCAGGGCAAGGCGGCGGAGAAATGACATGGGGCGAGGGTAATCTTTTTGGGTTAACAAAAGGTTAGGCCGGAAGCTGCATATGCCGCGCCCGCGCCCCGCGCTCTATGGCGGCACCGTGCAGGCGGTCTATGTTGAGTTCATAGCGGATCTCGGCCATGAATTCCAGCTCGCCCTGGCGCAAGCGGCCATCAGCGGCGGCCACGTCGCAGGCCATGGCATAGGCGGTCTCGTAAAGCGGCTCGGGAAGGGCCTCGCGGACCATGCCAAACAGGGCATCGAGCCCGTCTTCTTCCTCGAACAGGTCAAACACGACCTGCGATACGCGCTTGATTCGGGAGTTGTCGTAATCCGCGAAGATCGGCATGTGGTCGACCATGCGGGTGATGCTGAGCAACTCGGAATTGGTGATGCTCTCGTCAGAGGCGGACTCGGCAACCATAACGGCAACGAGCGCATCTTGCGGGGACCATGACGGGGGGATACTGTCGGGCATCGGTGTTACCTTTATAAAATCGGCGCGTGCGCCTAGATTATTGACCATTGCCCCGTAGCACAATAGGAAGCAAAGATAAATTTGCCCAGATACCGGCGCGTAAGGATACGGATATGTCAGACCTGCAAGACCTCGCAATGACCTCCAAGGCATGGCCCTTTGAAGAAGCGCGCAAGCTATTGAAAAGGTTCGCGAAAAACCCGCCCGCCAAGGGCTATGTGCTGTTCGAGACCGGCTACGGGCCAAGCGGGCTGCCCCATATCGGCACCTTTGGCGAGGTGGCGCGCACCACGATGATCCAGCGGGCTTTCGAGGCGATTTCGGACATCCCCACCAAGCTGATCTGCTTTTCGGACGATCTGGACGGGATGCGCAAAGTGCCCGGCAATGTGCCCAACCCGAAAGCGCTGGAAGCGCACCTGCAAAAGCCGCTTTCAGACGTGCCGGACCCGTTTGAAAAATACGACAGCTTTGCTGACCATAACAACGCTATGCTACGGAGATTCCTTGATACTTTCGGGTTCGAGTATGAGTTTATCTCCTCGGCGGACTTCTATCGCTCCGGGCGGTTTGACGAGATTTTGCTGCGCTGCGTGGAGAAATATGACGAGATCATGAAGGTGATGCTGGCCACCCTGCGCGAGGAACGCCGCGCCACCTATTCGATATTCCTGCCGATCAGCCCGAAAACCGGGCGGGTGTTATATGTGCCGATGAAATCGGTGGATGCAACCAGAGGGACCATTACCTTTGACGATGAAGACGGCGAAGAAGTGACGATGAGCGTCACCGGCGGGCAGGTGAAACTGCAATGGAAGCCGGACTTCGGCGCGCGCTGGGCGGCGCTGGGGGTGGATTTTGAAATGTATGGCAAGGACCACTCCACCAACACCCGGATTTATGACCAAATCTGCCGGATTCTGGGCACGCCTGCGCCCGCGCATTTCGTTTACGAGATGTTTCTGGACGGCGACGGGCAGAAAATTTCCAAATCCTCCGGCAACGGGATTTCGATTGACGACTGGCTCAAATATGCCAGCGCGGAAAGCCTTTCTTACTTCATGTATCAGAAGCCAAAAACCGCCAAGCGCTTGTTTTTTGACGTTATTCCCAAGGCTGTGGATGAGTATCACCAGCAGCTCAGAGCCTTTGAAACGCAGGACCTGAAGGCGCGGCTGAACAACCCTGTCTGGCACATTCACCGCGGACAGCCACCGGCCAGCGACATGGTGGTGCCCTTTAGCATGTTGCTGAATCTGGCTTCAGCGTCGAGCGCCGAAAACACCGCGCAAATGTGGGGGTTCATCCGCAAATACGCCCCCGAGGCCAGCCCCGAGACCCACCCGGGCCTCGACAAGGCCGCGGCGCAGGCGGTGCGCTATTTCCATGACTTCGTGAAGCCCGCGAAAGTGTATAGGGCACCGTCGGAACAAGAGCGGGCTGCACTGGATGACCTCGCTCATAGGTTGCGCAATTGGGACGGGGAAACCGAGCTGCAAAGCCTGGTTTTTGCCGTGGGGAAGGCCCACGGGTTCGACCCGATGCGCGACTGGTTCAAGGCGCTTTACGAGGTGCTGCTCGGGGCCTCGCAAGGGCCGCGCTTTGGTGGGTTCATCGCCCTTTACGGGGTGCCGGAAACCGTTGCGCTGATCGATTCGGCCCTGAGCGGGGCGCTGGTGACGGGCTGAAATTCAGGGTGCGGATTTCTGTCGGACTTTTGTATGATTTCCGTATGACATCTGTAGGACGCGGGCGCGGGTGAGGGCACCCGCTTTTTTTGGGGGCAACATAGATAATGCTTCCTGAAACCGCTGCATTAGCGTTTTGGACGGTCATTGCTCGTATTGGTTGTTTATTTGCCTAGGTTAATAAACAAAGGCAATGTCGAATTATTATTTAATAATCAGCATGTTATCGTGAATATGTGACCTTTTGAGCGTTGTTGTTTTGCGCCCGCTGTTGCGCAAACTCACCAACCAGCGCGCGCACCGTTTACGGTTTCCAAACAATTTTAGGATAATTTTCCCGCATTCGCCGATTTGCGCGAGTGACTTCATTGATGGCTACACATGCGCGCGGGGCGCAGGCCGATGGGAACCGAAAAGGGGTTATAGATGAATAAGGCAATTACCGATGGTCTGAATTTTATGCCGCCTGCATTTATTGACGGGCTTGCAAACTGGTCGAGCGAAGATGGCACGCCGGGCTCGGCAACCTATAGCGGGGCGGCCAACGCTTCCCTTGTGGCAAGTGACCCGGATTTCGGGCCATGTCTTGAGCTGCAAAAAACCACCACGCTGCAAAAATTGCGCTATATGGGAGACACCCCGATACTGCCCGGCTGCTATCTGCAGGTCAAGATCCGCTTCAAGGTTCTGAGCGGGTTGTTCCCTTCAGTGCGGGTGGCAGCCTGGGCCGGCGGGCCGGGCGGGTTGCATGTGGCCGGGCTGAATGAAACAGGGCCCGAGGTTTTGCCCAATACCTATGGCCGGATCTACGAAGTGTCAGCGATAATCGGCACGGGAGAGCGCACCGGCGTTGACATGGTATGGGGCACAGAACCGGTTTTCGGGCATTTTGGCCTCGATCTGACCGGTGATAACGGGGCCGTCCTGCGCATTGAATCTGTGGTCATCGAAGACAGAACCGACATCTTCCACCGCAAGCTTATGGGCTGGGTTGATGTGCGCGATTATGGTGCCATCGGCGACGGGGTTACCGATGATCGGCTCGCTTTTCTGGCCGCCGATGCCGATGCGCAAGGGCGCGAAGTGGTTGTCTCCGAAGGCACCTACTATATTGGCTCTTCCCTCACGATCAACTCACCCGTGCGCTTTGAAGGGCAACTTTTGATGCCAAACACGGCACGCCTTCTGATCACCTCGAATTTTGAATATAAAACCTATGAGGCCGCATTCGGAAACGAGCGGGAAGCACTGACCCGGGCTCTGGCAGCCCTGTTCAACTTTACCGATCATGAATCCCTTGATCTGGGCGGACGGCGTATCCAGCTCGACAGCCCGATTGACGTGCATGCCGTCGTGGGCAACAAAGACAACTTCGGCAACCGCAGGGTTATCCGCAATGGCCAGCTCGAGGCAACCAATTCAGCTGCCTGGGATACTGTAACCGTAACCTCGCCCGCCAGTTGGTCTTCTGCAAATGCCAAAACGTTGAGCAATGTAACCAATGTTGCCAATATTGCGGTTGGCTCTCTGGTCACGGGTGCCGGTGTCGGGCGCGAGGTTTATGTGGCAGCCAAAGACGATGTGGCCCAAACCATCACCCTTTCGCAAGCTCTGGTAAACCCGCCTGCAAGCCAGACCTACACCTTTGACCGCTTCCAGTATCTACTGGATTTCTCCGGTTTCAATGGCCTGTCACGGCTGCAACTCTCCAATATTGAGTTTGCCTGTCTTGGCAAATGTTCGGCGGTGCTGCTACCGTATACGGGCTTTGAATGGCACATCCACACCTGCTGGTTCCTGAAACCGAAAGACCGCGGCATTACCTCCTATCATACTGGTTGCTATGGTATTGCGATCTATAATAATGAGTTTTATTCCAATGAATACAACGCGTTGGCGCAAAACAGAACCACCATTGCCTTTAACACCAACTTCAATGACATCAAAGTGCGTGACAACCAGAGCGTGCGTTTCAAGCATTTTGGCGTCGTGGCGGGAGCAGGGCACATGTTTACCGGCAACCATATCTGGCAAGGTGATAGCGCAGCGGCGGGTGATCGCACAGCGGGTATTGTATTTACGTCGCGCAACTGCAATACGGTGATCACCGGAAATTATATCGACAATTGCTTCCTGGATGTTTCCAACGAACATGCTGTGTTCAAGAATGTGGGGCCGGCAACGGTGCCGTTCGGCTCTATCTCCATCACCGGCAATATTTTTGTGGCGGCTGATGTGGCCGCCTGGTTTACGTTTATCCGCCTGTCACCATATGGTGCCGGACACCATATTGACGGCATTTCCGTGGTCGGCAATACCTTTAAGGAAATCTCCAACTCCGGCACTATTGACCGTGTCGAAAGTGTGGTAACCTCAAATGGCAGTTTTGATCATGCGCTGAGCCGGAATATAACTTTTCAGGGCAACAGTTTTTATGACATCAACCAGCGCACGGAAAACCCGGCCCATGTGGACATGACGCAGGCGGCACCCTCAGCCACATGGACCTATTTGCACGATCAGAAGGTGCCCTTTGGCGGGCAGGTGCTCGGGGTTGAGAGCTGGTCGACAATCGGGGCCCTGCAGGACGGGGCCAATGTTACCCAGTTCGACACCCCGTATTTCGTGCCCGGCCAGGGTGCGGGGGGCAATGTAGTCAACATCCAGTGGCCAGCGGCACGCAAAGGGCGGGTGCAAATGAAATTGCGTTGCGATTCCGCAGCCTAAAGCCATCGGGCGCCCCGGGTTCCCGGGGTGCCCAAACCGGATTTATAGGCTATAC